>DAOUSX010000174.1 GCA_030627025.1 Dehalococcoidia bacterium | reverse complement strand
TTTGCCAGCCATAGCCAGATTGCGCTTCTTTTGCCTGATTATCTCGTAGATAATAGCCATTGACACTCTTACATGACCAAACCCACCGCTGGCAATGAAATCTCCATCATGGATGAACCGGGTTACTGCTTCCTTAACTGACATCCTCTTATCTTTCAATTCACGAGATTTGTTCTTGAGCACCCATTCTCGGTTTTCATCAGGGTCATGCCAGCCCAGGGCTTCTCCTATTCCTTGCTGTAATACTTCCATTTCGCCTGCCTCCTCGCGATAGCCTGCTGCTAAACAATTTGTATAGCATAGCACTTAGCAGTTCTGTTTGGGAAGGCGATAAGAGGCGTACAGCGGATTGACCAGTAGCTGTTTTTTTCCTTATACTTTGGTGTTTCGACATGAAGGTTCACGAATATCAAGCTAAGGCTGTGATGTCGCAATTTGGCATTCCTGTCCCCAGGGGGAAGGTGGCTTCTACACCTGCCGAGGCTAGAGCAGTAGCTAAGGAAATCGGTGGCAGGGTGGTAGTCAAAGCTCAGGTGTATGCTGGTGGTAGGGGAAGGGCTGGCGGGATAAAGGTGGCTGATACTCCAGAGGAAGCAGGAGAAATAGCAAGCCGGCTCTTAGGAACAAGACTGGTGACCCATCAGACCGGTGCCGAAGGTATGCCGATAAGCAGGGTGTTGGTGGAGGAGGCAAGTGAGGTATACCGTGAGCTTTATATCAGCGTGCTTGTTGATAGCACCACGAAACTGCCTCTTATGATGGCAAGCGAAGCTGGGGGTATGGAGATTGAGGAGGTGGCTCAGGCAACCCCAGAGAAAATATTCAAAGTTCTTATTGACCCCGCTGTCGGTTTCCAACCTTTCCAGGGACGCAAATTAGCTTACGGGATGAACTTAACTGGCAAGCAGGTAGCTGAGGCAACAAAGCTGATGGCCGGTCTCTACCAGCTTTTCATGACCAAAGATTGCTCTTTAGCTGAAATCAATCCTTTGGCTGTTACCGGTGACGGAAAGCTGTTAGCTCTGGATGCGAAGCTTAATTTTGATGACAACGCTCTTTTCCGTCATAAGGGTATTCAGGAACTCCATGATGAAGAGCAAGAGGAACCATTGGAAGTCCAAGCTCGTCAGTGGGGGATAAATAATTATGTGAAAATGGATGGCAACATTGGTTGCATGGTCAATGGCGCTGGGCTGGCGATGGCGGTGAATGACCTTATCCAGTATTGCGGTGGTAGCGCAGCAAACTTTCTCGATATTGGCACACTTAACACTACTGACCGCGTAGTCAATGCCTTCAAGATGTTTGTTGCTGACTCAAGAGTGAAGGCAGTCCTGGTGAACATATTTGGTGGCATGGCAAGGGTAGATGTTATTGCTAAGGGCATAGTGGAGGCCTATCAACAGATGGATATTGCTTTTCCTGTGGTCGTCAGGTTGGCGGGAACGAACGTTGATGAAGGCAAGCGCATTTTATCTGAATCAGGAATAAATTTGATTGAAGCAAAGGATTTCTATGATGGTGCCTATAAGGCAGTTCAAGCAACGAAAGGGTAGATAGAGTGAGCATACTCGTTGACCAGGAGACCAAGCTTTTGGTCCAGGGTATTACCGGAGGAGAGGGTAGTTTTCACACTCAGCGTTGTATTGAATATGGCACAAAAGTGGTAGCTGGTGTTACCCCTGGGAAGGGAGGCAACCTGATTCTAGGAGTGCCTGTTTACAATAGCGTGGAGCGGGCAGTGGTTGAAACTGAAGCCAATGCCAGTATCATTTTTGTTCCTCCTCACTTTGCCGCTGATGCCATCATGGAGGCAATTGATGCCAGCATACCTTTGATTGTGTGTATTACTGAAGGGATACCCGTCATGGACATGGTCAAGGTGCATAGCTATCTCAAAGGAAAATCAACTCGACTCATCGGTCCTAATTGTCCTGGCGTTATTTCCCCGGGCAAATGTAAAGTGGGGATTATGGTGGGAGAAATTCATCTTCCCGGCAATGTAGGGGTGGTTTCCCGCAGTGGTACTCTAACTTATGATGTGGTGGCTCAGCTTACCAGCTTGGATATTGGGCAATCCACCTGTGTTGGGATTGGTGGTGATGCCTTGCCAGGAAGCACTTTCGTAGATGTCCTGGAGTTGTTCAATGCCGACAATGATACCGAAGCTGTAGTTCTTGTTGGTGAGATAGGGGGGACTTTTGAGCAGGAGGCCGCGGAGTTCATTAAAGGTGAGATGACAAAGCCTGTAGTTGCTTTTATTGCTGGCAGCACTGCTCCTCCGGGTAAGAGAATGGGACATGCTGGGGCTATTATCACCGGCATTGCGGGTAGAGCTTCAGAGAAAATAACAGCCCTATCTGCTGTTGGAGCCATCATTGCTCCTAACCCTGCAGAAATCGGCTCAACCATGCAGAAGGTGCTTGCTGAAAGAGGATTACTGTAGGCTAATGAATGTCTTTAGTGCGCCAGGTTATTCTTTAACTTGATATTTGGCCTTTCCTTCTTCGTAAAGGTCGCCACCAAAGATATCATTTATCACCGTAACTGGAAAGTCCTCTACTTCTAGACGGCGAAGTGCTTCAGCACCAAGTTCCTCATAGGCTATTACCTCTGCCTTCTTGATGCTCTTGGAGATGAGGGCGCCAGCACCGCCTATAGCACCTAAATATACAGCTTTATGTTTCACCATAGCGTCCTTCACCGCCTTTGACCTCAATCCCTTGCCGATCATCCCTTTCAACCCTTCAGCTATCAAGCGGGGTGAGTAGGTATCCATACGACCACTGGTGGTAGGGCCAGCAGAACCAATTGGTCTTCCTGGTCTGGCTGGAGAAGGCCCCATGAAATATATCGTCTGCCCCTTAATATCGATGGGCAACGGTTTTCCCCTCTCCATAGCTTCAACCATTCTCTTATGGGCGGCGTCACGACCCACATACATCACCCCGGTGAGCAAAAGATTATCCCCTGCTCTGAGCTCCTTCAAAGTCTCATCGGTTAACGGGAGTGCAACTTTCTTAACTTTGGCCATAACAACCCCCCTTTTTACCTTATTGTCATTGCGAGGCACACCTCCATGTCATTGCGAGGAGTGTTAACGACGAAGCAATCTCAAAGCGAGATTCCTCGCTTTCGCTCGGAACAAGGATTGCTTCGCTCCCCTTTGCGGAGTTTACCCTGAGCACTACGAGATTCTTCCCCTTCACGGAGCTTGCCCTGAGTGCCACGAGATTCTTCGCTATGCTCAGAATGACAGGGAGCGA
>DAOUSX010000140.1 GCA_030627025.1 Dehalococcoidia bacterium | reverse complement strand
GAGCATTTAGAAATATAATTCCATAGCTCGAGGGGGACAGGCTTTAACGCATAATTCACAAACCACGCATTTGTTATGGTCAAAAAGCACCTTTCTTGTTTTAGGGTCTAGAGTGAAGGCACCAGTGGGGCATAGGTTGATACATGCTCCGCAGTGGGTGCATCTGTCTTCATTGCGAACTACATCCTGGCTTAAGGATTGAATTTTCACTCCCACTTCGGTGAGATACTGGATACCTTTGTCGTAGTTTCTCTGGTCACCACTTAACTCCATAACCATCAGCCCCTCTTCTCCTGGTGTAACGGAGGCTTTGATGATATTGAAGCTAAGATCAAAGTCCTTAGCCAGGCGGTATACTATAGATTGATTGGTAATGCGAGGGGGAAAGTGCAGCACTATTCTTCTTGAAATCGCCATTTTGCTACTCCATCACTGGTCTTTCCTTGAGTGGTTCAATGGTTATGCCTGATTCTGTTCCGGGTAGAGGAGCTACCGACTCGCTGAGCAAAAATTCACCTTTTTCTATCCAACCTTTGAGGATATTAGCGATTTCCTGAGCCTTGTAGTAGCTGGATAAGGAAGCGGTGGCGACATCGTTCCCTCTAATTCTTATGTGGCCGCTCTTAAGCTCAGCATAGCTCACTTTTCCTAAATTGCTTGCTTTCATCTTGGGGTAGGCTTCAGAGTAGTCGATGATGGGCGCGAAGATGTCAGCATCACTTACTGTGGTGTAGCGCAAAATCTCTTCAGAGAGTATCGGTATGGGAACGCCTATGCCTACAGTTAGGGTGCAGCCATAGCCAAGCATGCTAGTCCCTACCAACCATTCCGATTTCATCTGTTTTAAATCGCCGATTACCGCTAAACTTCCCGCAGGCTCTAAGGGCACTCCATTATCTCCTCGGGGGACGTTGGGATTGTGTTGTGTGCCATACCAGGCGACATAGCCTAATCCGCCGCCTAAAAATATCTTAGTCCCTATGCCTATGGTTTTATAATAGGGGTCATTAAGCAAGGGAGAAAGTTGTCCCGAGGTACAATAATTAGCGTTGCCCAGTTGTGGTTTCAACACTCCCATATAGGTATAAATCATTCGGTCTGACAAGTTTACCCCGACGTCATAGTTCTGGTAGGCATTGCGTACGTTAAACAGGATGGCATTAGTAATGTCGTTGATATTTATCCAGGTTTCCAGCTTCTTTCTGGGGTAGCAGTCAGTGCCGTAAGCGATAGCCTCTAACCTGATGTCTTTTCCGGCTACCAACTCCTCGATGACATGCCCACCGCCGTATCTGAATTCGCCAGGATAGATTTTGTTTCTGGGGTCATCGTCGGGCAAGGCAGTTGCCCCGAGGAAGATGTCCACAGCGGCCAGGCCGGTGTAAGCCGGGACGTCGTTTAGATACACCCTGCCGCCGCCAAACTTTATCCGTGGACTGGAATGACCGATATTAAGGAACGTGCCTGAGGAGCACATCGGGCTGAAGGTGCCTGTGGTAACGACGTCAATTTCTTGGGCTGCCTTGCTGACGCCCTTTTCGCGGGCGATATCAATTACCTCTTCAGCGGTTACCACCACTGCCTTTCCTTGCCTGATTTTCTGGTTGATTTCAGTGATCGTCTTTGCCATCGTTATTTCAGTAATTCTATAGCCAGCTTGGCTGCTCTTCTGCCTGATAGAAGCATGCCTCCAAATATCGGGCCCATTCTGGGTAAGCCAAAAACGGCGCTTGCTGCCATCCCGGCAACTATCAATCCGGGGTAAACCTCCTTGGTGTTTTCCACAATCTGTTTCTCGGCTATTTCGGCCCACATCGGTTTCTCGCCAATTACGTTTCCTGTAGGTGTCCTTAGATTAGCGCCTATTTTCTTGGTGACTAACTGGCAAACCTCACAACCATGTCCAGTAGCATCGATCACTAGCTTAGCTCTTATAGCCAGGGGGTCGATATGTAAATTTGCCGTGGACACAGCGCTCCAGTTCAACACCAGTCCGCTAACTTTGTCGTTTTCTCTGATAACCACATCTTCAACATTAACCAGATTGAATATCTTGGCTCCGGCTTTTACCGCTTGCAAGCAAAGGGCGGAAGCCATCTCTATGGCGCTGGCAACATGATAGCCTTCCTGGTATTTGGTAGTGGCGATGCCGAATTCATCGAGTATTTCCTTGCCTTCGTCCTGGACTACAATTTTATTGAACATTATCCCACCTCCCCATATACCACCACCGATACTCAGCTTCCTTTCAAAGATAGCGGTGTTTACCTTTTCCTTTGCCAGATAATAGGCAGCAACCAACCCCGCCGGTCCAGCGCCGACTATGGCAACGTCGAGCTCCATAGCATTGAGAAGCTCTGTTATGTAGCTTTCGGTTATGGCTTTAGAAATGATAACTTCATCCATTAGCTTCTCGAATAATATTGGGATAGTATATGCTATTTAGCTAGTATTTGCTAGGGAGAGAGGCTCCACAATCCTAGTTTTTGCTCTCGTGCCTCTTTCTCCAATTGGAGGAAATATTGTTGGTATTTGGTGTTAGGTGGATAGGAGTAGGAATAGGCATAACCTAGCTTAACAAGTTCAGCATTAACCATAATGTTATCAAGCCATACATACCTGAGCAAGCGCCCGTTGTCATCTTTATCCTCAACATCCTTTTCCAGATAAACTTTCTTTCCCTCAACCAGGTTGCGGTTAGCTTCGGTGGCTTCTCCGTAGAATGGTTCTCCTTTCTCTGGGGCATCGATGCCGATGTAGCGAACATGGTAACCGCCCTCAATCTCTATTGTGTCTCCATCAATCGTATGAGTTACCAAAACTAAATTACCAGTTTTATGGCAGCCCGGGAAAGAAATGGAGAAAATCAAAATCAGGCTGACTAATAATAGTCTATTGCACAATCCATATTTGCGATGGGTCATTTAAGATGATCTCCGGTTCTCCTTCGTAAGTTTCGATCAAGCCCTTAATTCTTACCTTTTTATCTTTAAAATAAGTCTCTGGGTTGGGAGGGAATGCCTCTATGAACTTGGCTCTATTATCGCCCCAGATAAGAGCCTTGAAGTATCCCTCATATGGGTCATGGAAATCTAAGAAAGTCGGTTTCCCCTTGGACTTTTCAGCATAATAGGTTCTAACTACAATCCCTTCAACTGTTCTTACCTCGCCCGCATGGTCAAGGAGTGTTTCAGTATCCAGTGCATCGAGCACTTGCTCTTCCTCATCATGAGGTGGCTTGATCGACAGGCTTACCACTGCTGCTTGAGGGGTATTGGTTGCGGCTGGTGCTGAAACGACGGCGAGGGCAATATAGTAGCCTGGATCCATACTGGAAATATTTACCGATAGGGTTATATTGTCTAACTCTCCGGTCGAACTTCCGCTATCAGGGTTTACAGTGAGCCAATCGGCATCGCTGCTTGCTGACCAACTTAGCGTTCCCCCGGCTGAATTCCGTATGCTTAATGTTTGGCCTGGTGGGCTTGTTCCTTCTTGCTCTGCAGTGAAATTAAGACTCGTTGGCTCAATAGTTATAGACGGCGCTTCTTGTTCGCAAGCTACAACTGAGCAAACCAGTAGAAAAGCCACTGCGAAGAGCAACACAGGATACCATTTGGGCTTATTTTCCATCAGGATCGCCACGCAAATTTAGGGTAATTATACTCCAAGGGATGAAGATTAGTAGAAGCTTGAAGGACATTGGTATGAAAGTGTCCAGGCTATTTTGAGTGAGAATCAAGACTTGGCTCTTTAACTTGCGGCTAAAATGGGCTAAACTTTAGCGCTAATGGCTTTGAAATACAATCCCCAGGAAATTGAGAAAAAGTGGCAGGATAAGTGGGCTGCCGATGGCATTTATGAAGTAAGGGAGGAAAGCGACCGCCCCAAGTTTTATGCCCTGACTATGCTTCCCTATACTTCGGGGGACCTCCATATCGGACATTGGTATGCCCTGGCACCTTCCGATGTTCATGCCCGGTTTAAG
>DAOUSX010000007.1 GCA_030627025.1 Dehalococcoidia bacterium | reverse complement strand
CGCATGCTGGATGTGACAATGCCCAGCGTTACTGCAGCGCTGCAAAAGCTTTCTGAAGAAGGGCTTGTAGTGCATGAGAAGTATGGCCATATAGAGCTTACTCCCGAAGGTAATGAGGCTGCTGACGATGTAATTCACCGTCACAGGGCACTAAGCCGCTTTCTTGCTCAAGCTTTGGGTATTGACCAGAAAACGGCTGAAGAAGATGCCTGCAAGATTGAACATGTCATTAGCCCCCTTACCTTGGAAAGAATTATTAAATTTATGGAGTTTGTAGAAGTATGCCCGCCGGGAGAGGCTAAGTTCCCCCAGAGATATAGATACTATCTGGAGCACGGAGAGCTCCCTCCGGAATGCTTGGAGAGAAGATTGGGAGAAAGATAAAAATTTTTGCTGTGGCAAGTTAGACATGGCTAACAAAGCTATCAATAGTGGATGGAATTAGGAGAAAATCCATGGCTAAGAATACGAAGGCATTTAACCAAGATAACTGACTTCTCTGCTCTACTTTATGACCTTATATTGAGGCCATTTTGGCTGGGGCAGGAAAATATCTTTGAAGGAAGAGTGAGAACTTTGAGTGCGGATAGAGTGATTTATATTGCTGATGGCAAGATAAAGGAGCAAATCTAACCGTGATCTCTAATAGACCGATAACGGTTGCTCAGATGAAGGCAGGTGAGAGGGGCAGAGTCATCCAGATTACTGGAGGACATGGCCTGGTGCGCCGGCTCGAAGCTATGGGGATCAGGCCGGGCAAGCAGATAACCAAGGTCAGCTCCATGCTCATGCGCGGTCCAGTGACTATCCAAGTCAATGAGGCTCAGCTTGCCTTAGGTTTCGGCGTGGCCCGGAGAATCCTGGTTGAGCTGGAGAGTAAGTGAAAATACTCTTGATGGGTAATCCCAATGTAGGCAAGAGTGCCTTTTTCTCCCGCCTCACTGGGGTCAGGGTTATCGTCTCCAATTATCCGGGCACTACAGTAGAGTTCACCAAGGGGTATCTCAAACTGGGAGAGGAAATGGCTGAGGTGATAGATGTGCCCGGCACTTATACCTTGGAGCCTACTTCCAAGGCAGAAGAGGTGGCTACCGAGATGCTCAAGGACGGTGACCTAGTCATTGATGTCGTCGATGCTACCAATCTGGAGAGAAACCTATTTCTAACCATGCAATTGCTAGAAAGAGACATCCCCGTAATAGTGGCGCTGAATGTGTGGGATGATACCAAGCATAGAGGAATAGACATCAATGTCAAGAAACTGGAGCAACTTTTGGGAGTACCTGTCGTGCCCACAGTAGCAGTGACAGGGGAGGGAATGAAGGAATTGGTGAGTCGCATCCATGAAGCAGCATCTCCACCTGTATCTCATCGAACGCGTGATGAGCGATGGGCAGCCGTGGGCAGAATTGTAGAGCAGGTGCAAACAGTAACTCATCGGCACCACACCTGGCTGGAACACCTGGGCGATGCTTCGGTCAAGCCTTTCCCAGGAATCCCTATCGCTGTTTTGGTCCTTTTGACTTCCTTCATGATAATTCGCTTCATCGGTGAGAGCCTCATCGTATATATATCCGGGCCGCTGTTTAACAATCTCTGGGCTCCCCTAATGATGCGGCTAAGCGAATTTCTGGGATCAGGCGGCTTCCTGCACGATATCCTGGTAGGCAAGCTTATCAGCGGAGAGATAGACTTTACCCAGTCCTTTGGCATCCTGACGACGGGGCTGTTCATACCCTTTGGGGTTGTCCTACCTTATGTTCTCGCTTTCTACCTGGTGTTAGGTTTTCTAGAAGATCTAGGATACTTGCCTCGCCTGGCAGTGCTCCTTGACACTCTGATGCACCGTCTGGGAATGCACGGATACGCCATTATACCCACGCTCCTTGGCCTGGGATGCAATGTTCCCGGAATCCTGGCCACCCGAATTTTGGAAAGTAAGAGGGAGAGATTCATTGTTGCTACCCTTATCTCCATTGCAGTCCCGTGTGCTGCCCTTCAAGCCATGGTCATCGGATTGGTTGGAGGAGAGGGCTGGCACTATGTAGCTATAGTGTATGGCACGCTTTTCGTGGTCTGGATCATCCTGGGATTGATCTTAAACCTAACGGTGAAAGGGTTCAGCCCTGAACTCCTAATTGAGATTCCGCCATACCGCCTACCCTCGCCTCGCATTCTGGCTTCAAAGCTCTGGATGAGAATCTTAGGCTTCCTTAAAGAAGCAATCCCTATTGTTATGTTAGGCATGTTCGTCATCACCATTCTCTATGCCCTGAATGTATTTGACTACATCGCCAACTTTGCAGCGCCGGTGGTGAGTGGACTTTTGGGGTTGCCCAGGGAGGCAACTGCGGCGCTGGTCATCGGCTTTTTGCGTAAGGATATGGCCGTGGGTATGCTCGGCACCCTAAGTCTGAGTGCCAACCAGTTGGTCATCGGCAGCGTGGTTCTGGCTATGTTCTTCCCGTGTATCGCCAGTTTTGTGGTGCTGGCTCGGGAGTTGAGACTCAAGGGCATGCTTGCTGCTACCGGGATAATGATAGTTGCCTCCTTGGTTGTGGGCAGTTTGCTGAATCTGATTCTGTAAGCGATTGAAACTGGCCTTGGATATATTTGGCACGTTTCAATCTAGCAGCATCTTGAACGCCGTGCCAGGCCTTCTAGAAGCTCTGACATGACCATTGTCTTGTCTATTATGTGGGGTAGCACTTCAAGCACTCTCTCTATATCACTTTCGGTAGTTTCTCGACCTAAGGTAAATCTGAGCGAGCTACGGGCTTGTTCCGGCGAGAGCCCTAGTGCCAGAAGCACATGCGAAGGTTCGGGATTCGCTGAGCTACAAGCTGAGCCGCTAGAAGCATAAATCCACTCTGTTTCGAGGTTTAGAAGGACTAAATCCGCCCTAGCCGAGTCAATGGTCACATTGACATTGTTGGGCAGCCTTTTTGTGGGATGACCATTCAGCTGAATCTGTTCAGTTTGCTCCGGTAGACCTTTAATGAATTTGTCACGAAGATGGCTGAGTCTCGTTCTCTCCTTAGTCATTTCCTCCATGGCAATTTCAACTGCCTTACCAAAGCCTATAATGCCTGGGGTATTCTCAGTGCCTGCGCGCTGTCCCTTCTCCTGTTCGCCTCCATGGATGAATGGAGCTAGCTTAGTGCCTTTCTTGACATACAGTGCTCCTATTCCCTTTGGTCCGTAAAACTTGTGGGCTGAGATGGAGAGTAAATCCACTCCCAGCTTGTCTACATCAACGGGGATATGTCCCACAGTTTGAACCGCATCCGTGTGGAAAATTATTCCTCGTTCTTTAGCAATCTTGCCTATTGCGCTTATTGGTTCTATAGTGCCTACCTCGTTGTTGGCATGCATTATTGAAATAAGTATGGTTTTATCAGTGATAGCGTTCTTGATATCCTGCGGGATAACCAGGCCCTGGTTATCCACGGGGAGATACGTAACGGAGAATCCTCTTTTCTCCAGAAACTTACACGGCTCTAGCACAGCGTGGTGCTCAATAGGGGTGGTAATGATGTGATTCCCTTTGTGTTCATTGGCGTAAGCAACACCCTTTATGGCGAAATTGTCTGCCTCTGTCCCTCCACTGGTAAACACGATTTCCTCACTCTGAGCATTAATCAGGCTGGCAATCTTGTTCCTTGCCTCCTCAACGGCTTTCCTTGCTTCCTGCCCGTAAGAATAGAGAGTTGAGGGATTGCCGAAGGCATCGCTGAAATAGGGCAGCATCGCTTTTACCACCTCAGGATGTGTCGGCGTGGTGGCGGCGTGATCAAGATATATCCTGTTCATCGAAGTAGTGTGTTATTAAAACAAATATAGCTGGAAATGGGCAAGTTGACCGCGTTATTGACAGTTCTGCTTTTCTTGATATAGCCTTATGCTTTGGAAGTTATTTAATGAGGAGGTGAGAAAATGGCTATATTTCCATCAAGAGAATGGGTGGAGGCAGTATTACAGGCCGCAGAGAAAAGCGAGAAGTACAAGGAGGCAGCAAAGGATTGGGAAGGCGATTTTCTAAGCATAATCGAGGGTGACGAGGAATTTGTGAGGGACCTGAGCAGAAGAGAAGTCATGGAAGGGTTCATAAGCTTCTTGGATATGATGCCATCGGAGGCTCGAAAGAAGTTTAAGGGCACTCCTATGGGCGATGTTTTCGAAAAGAAATTGGGTGTTCCGTTAGATACCCCTGCTGACAAATTCAGTATAGACGAAATGACGAGCATGGCCTCAAAATTATCTGCAGAGGACATAAAGGGTGCATGCACGTATTTCTGGTCAGATTTCTGGCATGGTAGCGTCAGAGCCATGAAGCCGGTGGCTCCAGGTGAACACGAAGATGCAACTTTCAAGCTTTCTGGGAAATATAGCGCCTGGAAACTAATGGTTTCAGGCAGACAGGATACCATTAGATTGGTGATGAGCAACAAATTGAAGCTTGAAGGTGATATGTCGTATGTGATGAAACATATGAAAGCAGTGGTGGCGCTTACGAAGGAGGTGTTCGCTGGGGTTCCCATCGATTAGTAGAGGGATATAGAAGCTTAATGTGAGCATTAGTAAGGAGCGTCTATGTACTTTGAAATCGACCCAAAGATTAGAGAAGACAAGGGATTATCATTACTAAGAGAAGAAACACATAGGTTTGCCGAAGAAGTAATAAGACCTGCTGCACGAAAATTAGATCGGATGTCCGATCCAGAGCAAGTAATAGCCAAAGATTCACCATATTGGGATGTATTAAAACAAATGAAGAAGCTGGGATATCACAGGATCTTTATAGACCCAGATTATGGTGGATTAGGTGTAAATGCAACGGAAGCACACATAATTTTAGAAGAGCTTGGCTGGGGGAGTGTAGGGCTAACAACGGCGATAGGCGTCGACCAAATAGCGCCTGCAGTGGCTTCCCTGTTTGCTATGGGAGATGTTATTGAGAAGATAGTAAAACCCTGGGTGGAGGATACAGAAGCTAAATATCATGGCTGCTGGGGTGTGACTGAGCCTGAGTGCGGCTCAGATTATATCATGGCTTGTGAAGAAAGTTTTCTTCCCCATGTAAAAGAGCTCCACCCCGGTGAGGTAAGGGCTGATAAAGATGGTGATGGGTGGGTCATCAATGGTCCTAAATCTAGCTGGATATCTTCTGCACCCACAGCTACGCATGTAGGCCTCCATGTGACCTTGCCGCCGCATGATAATTTAGCGAACGGGGCATTCTGTATTGTCCCGCTGGAGCAAGAAGGTGTAACCAAAGGGAAGCCGGTTGACAAGCTCGGCTTGAGGGACGACCCTCAAGGGGACATCACTTTTGACAATGTGCATATCCCGGATGATTACATGCTTATCAGGCCTCCTTTCTATGAATTCCGTATAGGTCAGATAATTTGCGCGACGAGCTGTTTTATGGGGACTATATTTACAGGTCTAGCTCGGGCAGCTTTTGAGGAGGCTCTGCGCTATTCAAGAGAGAGGATTCAAGGAGGTAAGCCGCTGTGTGAGCACCAGTTAATTAAGCAAAAGCTATACAAAATGTTCGAAAAGGTAGAGAGTTCAAGATGTTACACAAGGAAGATAATGGAGCATGTCTGGGAAAGAATCTATATAGAAAGAACCTTTGATGCTTCTTCAAGACATGCCCTTTCCGCGCAAATTTACGGCAAAAGGTCAGCATTTGAAGTGGCTTATGAAGCGCTGCAGATCTTTGGGGGATACGGGCTTACCAAGGACTTTCTCATTGAAAAGCTCTTCAGGGATGCCCGGGCTGGATTGATTGAGGACGGGACAACTGAAGTTCTGGGACTTGCAGCAGCATACAACATCATCGAAGAGTGTTAGAGAAAATTTACCAGCGATATAACAATTTAGCATATAAGGAGGTGTAGGATGGTTTTAAAAGGTGGAGATAAAGGTGAGTCTATTCCTTTCGATGCCCCACTCTATGATATTAATCGCGAAAGGGGAATAGAGTACCGGAACTGCGATGCGCTTGCAGCCGTATTTATGATCACGGGAGACATAAATGAAATCCTGCCCGAAGGACTTGAACCATTCAGCGACCCTCCCCAAGGAATAATCTGGATATCCAGATACTCTTACAGCACCTTGGGACAATATAATGAACAGATTTCGCTTATCATGGTGAAAGATATACACGGAGAGATGGGATATTATATCCCCTATATTTATGTGACAAATGACGCTGCGATGGCTGCCGGGAGAGAACTTGCCGGAGCGCCCAAGAAATTGGCAGATATAGATATTAAGAACAAACTTGACTTCCTGGAAGGGACTTTGGAGAGACCATCAGGTAAAAGGCTAATTACTTTCACCTTTAAACCTGTGGAGAGAGCAATGGGTAGTGTAGTAGAGGCATATTTCCCGTACCCAACTCCTTTACTCTCTGTTAGACATCTTCCCTGGGTTAAAGAGCCTGGTGATGGCCTTACACAGTTGATAAGCTGGTATGTGGAGATAGACTTCCACAAAGACCCAAAGGGCGAAAGCACA
Organism: Dehalococcoidia bacterium; assembly: GCA_030627025.1. Taxonomy (GTDB): domain Bacteria; phylum Chloroflexota; class Dehalococcoidia; order GIF9; family AB-539-J10; genus CG2-30-46-19. The sequence goes on along the minus strand of DAOUSX010000007.1, from coordinate 6,396 downwards.
ATATGGATGGGACCGGCATCCATTACCTATGATTCGCCTTCTGAGCTTGACCCGGTCCACAAACTCAAGTTTGACGAGGTGTTAGGTGCCACCTACTTCCAGTTTGACATGAAGCTGAACGTTAAAGAGGTGCAGAAAGAGTATTAACAAAGCTTTGCCACCTGTGGCTAGCAGCCATTGGCTTCAGACCTACTATACAGTATAGAAGTTATTGACAATTTCGGGTTTTTTAATATAATCTTATAGATTCGAAATTATTTAAGGAGGTTGGACAATGCCAATTAACATGATTGTCTGTTGTAAACAAGTTCCTGATCCTGAAGCTCCCCCTGCTTCATTCAAGGTGGCTGGGGACAAGATGACTGTGCCGCCAGATGTAAAGCCAGTGGTTAGTCCTTATGATGAAAATGCTGTAGAGGCTGCATTAAGGATTAAAGACACGATAGGCGGCAAAATCACGGTGATTAGTTTGGGAAACAATCTGACGCGTGATGTGATTAAGAAACCGCTGTCTGTGGGGGGTGATGAGCTTATCCTTCTTGAAGACGCGGCTTTTGAAGAAGGTGACAGTTGGGCAACAGCCAATGCACTGGCTGCGGCGATCAAGAAGGTGGGGGAATATGACCTTATTCTCTGTGGGCGGCAATCTGCTGACTGGAATGCTGGGCAGGTTGGTTTAGGCATCGCGGAAATTTTAGGGATTCCTGCGGTGAGTGTGGTCAGAAAGGTGGAGGTCGTTGATGGAAAGGCGAAAGTAGAGCGAGCTGTTAGCGATGGCTATGAAGTTGTGGAGGTTGAGCTTCCTGCCTTGCTCACAATAACCAGTGAGCTGGGTGATTTACGGTATGCCGCTCTTAAGGGTATTATGGCAGCGGCGAAAAAGCAACCCATCGTGTGGAAGCCAGCAGACATCGGGCTTGAACCTTCCCAGGTTGGTGCTGCCGGAAGATGTGTTAAGCTGGCTAAACTCTTTCAGCCAGTGAGGGAGACTAAGTGTGAAATAATCGAAGCAGATACTCCAGCGGAAGCCGGCGCTAACCTGGCTGCAAAGCTTAGAGAAGCAAAAATACTCTAATTCAAGGAGGAAACGATGGCTGAAAATAAAGGTATCTTAGTTTTCGGGGAAATAGCAGAAGGAGAATTCCCTTCTATCACCACTGAATTGCTGGGATGTGGTAGGAAGCTTGCTGATGAATTAAAGGAAGATTTATCCTGTTTACTAGCCAGCGATGCGGTTGGTGACCTCTCCAAGGCAGCAATTGCTTTTGGAGCGGACAAAGTTTATACCGTAGAAGACTCAACGTTAAAGCGATACGAAGCAGACTGTTATATGCAGGTTGCTGACCAGGTTATCGGGCAGGTTTCACCTCGTGTCATCCTGCTGGGCAATACGCCCATGGGTGCCGATTTAGCCCCCCGGCTTGCTTTTAGACTTCGGGTTGGCTTGTCTACAGACTGCCTTGAGTTGAGTATAGACCCAGGGACAAAACAGCTTATGCAGACGAGTTCGGTGTATGGAGGCAATGCTCAGGCGATATTTACAGCTGAGGCTCTGCCCCAGATAGCTACTATTAGAGTGAAGGCAATGTCGCCCATAGAGCGGGATGAGTCCCGAAAAGGGGAGGTCATTCCTGCTAAGGTTAGTTTAGATATGTCTAAGGTAAAGACGAAGGTGGTGGAAACCATAAAAGAGGAGGTAGCTGGGGTTAAACTTGAGGATGCCCCGGCGATAGTCTGTGGAGGTAGAGGTTGTGGTGGACCTGAACCCTACGATTCTACCTTGAAAGAACTTGCCGCTGTGCTCAAGGGCGCAGTAGGGGCTTCCCGACCACCCTGTGATAATGGATGGGTGCCTGAGGCGATGCATATCGGTCTCACCGGTAAGATCGTCGCTCCCGATATTTATTTTGCTATCGCAATATCAGGAGCCAGCCAGCATATGTCTGGTTGCAGTGGTTCGAAGACTATCATCGCCATTAACAAGGACCCTGAGGCGAACATATTCAAGCAAGCTCACTTTGGGGTGGTCGGCAAATTTGAGGATGTTGTGCCTGCTCTTACCACTAAGCTGAAGGAATTGCTGGCTGGATAATAAATTACCAGGCTTGGAATTTATCCCTTTTCTTGCTTCCTTTGGGCAATGACTTTTTGGGTAACGTGGGGTGGCACTTCTTCGTAGTGGCTGAATTCCATGGTGAAGTTGCCACGACCCTGGGTTATTGACCTTAAGCCTATAGCGTAATCCAGCAATTCTGAGTAAGGCGCTTGGGCCTGGATAGTGTTATTTTTGACTTCTGGCTCTATCCCGAGTACGCGTCCTCTCCTTGAGTTAAGGTCGCCGGTGAGGTCGCCAGTGAATTCCTCTGGAGCGGTTACCGTTAAGTTCATTATTGGCTCAAGCAGTATTGGTTGCCCCTCAGATAGCCCGTTTTTCAAGGCTTGCGCTCCGGCGATTTTAAAGCAGATGTCTGATGAATCTACAGGGTGGAAGCTACCATCGTAAAGGGTGACTTTGGCATCAATTACCGGGTAGCCGGCTAAGACGCCTTGCTGCCGTGCTTCATTGACTCCTTTCTCCACCGCCGGGATGTAATTCTTAGGTATTGTGCCGCCAACAATTTTCTTGGTGAACTCAAAGCCGGTGCCTCGAGGTAAAGGCTCGAGCTCCAGGAGGACATGTCCATATTGCCCATGTCCTCCTGTTTGCTTCCTATGCTTGTATTCTGCCTTGGTTGCCACGGTGATGGTTTCCTTGTAGGGAACCTTCGGCGGGGTTAAATTTAGCTTCACACCGAATTTGCGATGTGCTTTCTCTTTAACCATCTCTAAATGGGCATCGCCAATTCCTGAGATTAGGAGTTCATTAGTGTCCTGTTCTCTGTGTATTTGGAGAGCGGGGTCCTCCTCACAAATCCTGGGCAAGATTGTGCTCATTTTATCCAGGTCAGCTTTAGTTTGAGGTTGGACGGCCATGGTTAGATTCGCTTGAGGGAACTCGATGCCATCCAGTATTAGGTGATGTTCTGGAGAGCAGAGGGTATCTCCAGTGGTAGTCAAGCTCAGCCTAGCCAACACCCCGATATCTCCAGCAGCTAGCTGAGGAACTGGTTCTTGATTCTTACCTCTTAGGGTGAACAGCTGGCCAATGCGTTCCATGCCCTTCTTGCTGGCATTCCAAACTTGCGAATTGCCTAGTAATAATCCTGAGTAAACTCGAAAATAGTTAAGCTTGCCCACATATGGGTCAGCGGTGGTTTTAAACACAAGGCTGCTTAGAGGTTCCCCTATAGCTGGTTTAAGTTCTTCTTTTTCTTTGGTTGTTGGGTTTACTGCTGTGATGGCGCCGTGTTCTTCAGGCGAAGGGAAGAAGTCGCAAATGGCGTCAAGGAGTGCCTTTGTGCCGATGCTTTGTAATGCCGCGCCGGCGAAAACGGGGACCAATTTCCCCGAAATTGTTGCCTTCTTTATAGCCGGGAGAATCTCGTCATTGCTTATTTCCTCTCCCTCTAAATACTTGGTCAGGAGCTCGTCATCGACTTCAACAGCTGCCTCTACTAACTTCTCATGGTAGGAAGTGGCTTGTTCTGAAAGTGAGGAAGGAACATCGATTTCCTTTAGCTCGGCTCCAGCGTAGCCTTTCATGCTCAGCAGGTCTACGAAACCTTCGAAATCGCTCTGTGAGCCTATAGGAAGTGTAGCAGGTAGGCATTTTGTCCCCAACTTAGCCTGAATTTGTTCTAGAGTGCTGAAGAAATTGGCATTCTCTTTGTCCATCCTGTTGATGAATAGCAGGCGAGGCAAGTTTGCTTCTTCCACGTAATCCCAAACTTGTTCTGTTCCCACCTCTACTCCCGAGGCGGCGCAGACCAAGACTATCGCCCCTTCGCTAACGCGCAAACCAGACTTCATTTCACTGGTAAAATCAGCGTAGCCTGGAGTGTCAATGAGATTTATTTTCGTTTCCTTCCATACTTGGGGGAGCAGCGATAGATTCACGCTCATCTGTCGCTCTATTTCAAGGGGGTCGTAGTCAGAGGTAGTAGTCCCGGATTGAACGTTGCCTAAACGGTTAATGGTTCGTGAGGTAAATAGCATTGATTCAGCAAGCGTGGTCTTGCCCACGTCGTAATGGGATAGCAATATCACATTACGGATTTTGTCTGGTCCGTATTGGGTAACCATTATTCTACTTTGATGCTCCTTCCTTTATGATTCACTGAATCTATTACTTGCCTGGAACTCGATTTTCAACCTTCCATCGATTTTGCTCACACTCCCTTTGCCAGTATACAGAATGATTCACATTCCAGTTATTATAAGCTTCTTCAAACAGGGCGAGCAACTGTTGGTACTTGCTCACACTATCTGAATGAGCTCAGCCTTGCCAATAGTTCCACCGTCCGGCTACTTACCTACGAGCGCTTCGAAACGGTAGCCATGATTATCCTCGCCGCAGTTGCCACTTCCACAGTCATGTGAAGTGAGGATATGCTGCGTTATAATCAGAGCTTCCTGATAGCTGGCAAAAATCCCCAAGCTATCAATCCTCCCTCCACGGCTGTCACTAGCTGAGGCCAGTTCATCATCACTGCTACGCCCGACGCCAAGCTTTGATTGAGAAGCAAATTGATGACTATTAAACCGGTACCCAACGCAGCTTATCTCTTTTCCAAGGTCTGGCGTGGACGATGAGGGTTAACATGAACTATGACATCCTGCACATGCTCAATCTCGCCTAAGAGTCTGCTTTTTACCTCTTCGGCTACCTGATGGCCTTGTTCTACGGTGAGGCTGCTATCCACAGCTACTTCTATATCAACGGTGAAGCTAGAACCCAATCGGTGTGCCCTGATGCTATCGACTGCCTTAACCCCTCCAATTTCTAGAGCCGTGGTTCTAATCTTGTCCAAGATTGCTGAGCTTGGGCTTTCATCCATCAAGACTCCAATATTAGGGCGGAGAAGAGTAACGGACATCTTGATAATGAAAGCCGAGACAACAAGACCGGCTACAGGGTCTAAGTACGGAACCCCCAGCCTGGCTCCAAGTATACCGGCTAAGGCAGCAATTGAGGAGTAAGCATCTGAGCGATGGTCCCAGGCATTAGCAACAACAGCAGGACTGTCGTTCTTCTTCCCAACCTTGAGCGTGTAACGAAACAAAGCCTCCTTTATGACTATGGAAGTGGCCGCTGCTACCAGGGCAATTGTGGCCGGGGTTTCAAAATGTTTGTGGGCAATGAGCTGGATAGAGGAAACGCCGACATAGACCCCGGTAGCGAGAATTATGAGGGCGACCAGTAAGGCAGCAATAATCTCGGCATTGGCATGACCATAAGGATGGCTTTTGTCTGGCGGTTTTTCTCCAATTCGTATGCCTACATAAACAATGCCCGTGGCAAAACAATCGGAGAAGGAGTGAATGGCATCAGCTATCATGGCATAGCTAAAACCAAATATACCAGCGAGCAGCTTGAAAATTGCCAGGACTATATTGGTGGCAAGCCCTACTAATGTGCAGGGCTTAGAATCGAGAAGATTGATTTTCGGCGTCTCTAATCTCATTTCCAGCCGCAATCTTCACAGCTTGGATCCTTCTCTAGCCTAATCTCGTCTACCTTTGCATTCAGGCCGTCCCAAAGCAAAAGCTTGTTCTCTAAGGAGCTCCCCATCTTGACGATGTACTTTATCACCTCAGTTACTTGAATGCATCCTATAACGCCACATGTTGCTCCTATCACAGGGAAGGTCATTGATGGAGGAGGTTCCGGAAATATGCACTTTAGACAAGCGGTCTTTCCCGGGATTATCGTTGTAGCCTGTCCATACAGTCCATTAATCGCACCGTGAAAAAGGGGGATGTTCTTCGCTATGGCAGTCCTGTTCAACAAGTACCTCGTATGAAAATTATCCATCGCATCCACAATCAGGTCAAAGTCATCCACTAGTGCAAGAACGTTGTTTTCTTCTATTGTTTCTGATATGGCTTCTACTCGGACGTAAGGATTTATCTTTTTGAGCTTTTCTTCGGAGGATGACGCCTTTTTCTTTCCTACATCCTTATCCCAATGCAGTATCTGCCGATTCAGATTGCTTAGCTCTATCTTCTCATGGTCAACTATCCTTATCCTTCCAATGCCGGCAGAGGTAAGATATATGGAGATAGCTGAGCCGAGACCGCCAGCTCCGGCAATGAACACCTTTGCATTCTTGAGTCTCTCTTGTCCGTCTTCTCCGAATACCCTTATCTGTCTTTCATATCTCTCTAGTTCGTTCTCAGTCAGCATTTTGCTTTCTATAACTATCCCCCAATCACCGGAGGAAATAGCGCTATTTCCTCTCCATCTTCGAGTTTTGTTTCCAGGCCTTCCAGCGATTTGATACTTCTCGCGTTTTT
>DAOUSX010000012.1 GCA_030627025.1 Dehalococcoidia bacterium | reverse complement strand
TTCATGGTGGGTTTCTGTTTGATGTAACTGTTCACATTGTCTGGCCTGATGTTCTAGAGAAGGCGAGAATGTGCAAAAAACATTTCCAAGAATGGCTTAAGTGGGCTAATCTGCGTCCTTTAGAGTGGGAGGTCCAGATTGACGGTGTTAACATGTGTTTAGGTCCCACCGTTTCCGTAGATGAGATAGAGGAAAAATATGGCAAGGACATTCCCGAGATAGGAGTAAGGTTTGCTACCAAGTGGCAGACTCGTGAAGAGGCGGAGTTCTTTAGGAGAGAGCTTGGAAGGGTTTGGTCAGTTTTTCCTGGTTTGCCATTTGGACAGCATGTTCCGCCAGCGCCCATTCGGATAACAGCTTTCTGGCCAACGCTTATCCCCAGGAGCGAAGTCCATCCTGCGTTAGCTATAAAGGAAAACAAGCTATAGGAAGGCGGCAGAATGGCAGTAGAGATACCAAAGACAGGTAAGGTGCAACTAAAGGATATTTGCTATGCACGCTCTGGAGACAGGGGAGATAAAAGCAACATTGGTTTGCAGGCTATTGATTTCGACGAAAAGGTTTATGAACTGATAAAGAAGAAGGTGACCCCCGAGGCACTGCAGGAGCATTTCAAGGAATGGAGCAAGGGTGATGTGCATATTTATCCCATGGATAACATTAAGGCTTTGAACATCGTTCTTGACCATGGTCTTGGCGGGGGGATGACCACCACCCTCCGCTGGGATGGCACCGGGAAGGCAATGTGTCAGGCCCTCTTGCGCATGTATATTGATGTCGATTAATAGTCTGTGACGCAGGTAACAGAAGTTCTCCAGCCTGGCAAAGGAGTTCACTTGCCAGGTTGGTTTTTATTGAGTTTGGTATTGTAAATATCACCTGGTTAGATTTATTATTTAACCAAGATTTCGCAATATGTGGGGATATCAATGGCGGTAACCAAAGAAAAGGAACTGAACATACAATCAATTACCGAAGGTAAGTTAACCTGGTTTTATATTGAAAAGCCCTCTGCCGCTGAGGTTGAATTTCTAACGCAGCGTTTCAAATTCCATCCCCTTAACCTGGATGACGTCTTGAGCCGCATCCAGCGTCCTAAAATCGACGAATATGATGACCATTTATTCATAGTGCTCCATTTTCCGGTATTTGATAAGGAGAATCGGATAACGAGGCCGAGCGAGGTAGATGTTTTTGTCGGCGAAAATTACCTTGTCACTGTGCATTGTTCTGCTGACCTCAAGCCACTGGCTAAGTTCTTCAGGGAGTGTCAGATTAATGAAGAGAAGCGCCGCACCTATTTAGGACGAAGCTCCGGTTTTCTGTTCTACCATATTCTCGATAGGTTGATTAACTATTGCTTCCCCATCCTGGGTAAGATTACTGAAAGCATTGATGATGTGGAGAATGTTATCTTCGCCAAAGCTGTTCCAGAAACAGTTCGTGAGATCGCCGTGATTCGGCATGACCTTATTTCTTTTCGCCGGGTTATTCATCCTCAGATACGGGTAATCGAGATGCTGGAGAACGAGGAATATCCTTTCTTTAAAGAAGACCAGGAAGCTTATTTCGGTGATATTGCTGACCATACTCGTAAAATCTGGGATGGACTTGAAGATAGCAAGGAGGTCGTCGATGGGCTTGCTGAGACTAGCAATTGGTTAACTTCAAATCGGATTCAAGAGATAATGCGTGTTTTGACTATTATCATGGCAATCATAGCACCAGCTACATTAGTGGCTAGCATTTACGGTATGAACATCCCCTTACCAGGCGGACTGGAGTCAGGCAATCTGTTACCTTTAGGCATTTTGCTTTTGGTTATGGCATTTATCGGTGCAGGCATGATTGTTTACGCTCGCCGCCGAAAATGGTTTTAGGTATCCCTTGATTTAGAGCGGGCTCTTTTGCCTTCCAAATTGATGAAGTTCATCGCAGATAATAACGTTGGTAAATTAGCTAAATGGCTCAGGATTATTGGCTATGATACCTTGTTTTTTGATGAAAAGGATGATGGGAAACTGATTAAAATTGCGGTTAAAGAGGACAGGACGATTTTGACCAGGGACACCCAAATCATGGTAAGGCGGTTGGTTACCAGTGGCAAGCTAAAGGCTGTATTGATTAAACAGGATAATCCCAAAGCTCAACTGCAGGAAGTGGTTACAAAACTAAATTTAGATTATCATCGTAAACCTTTCTCTGTTTGTCTGGAGTGTAACCAACCACTAATGCCAAAAAGCAGGGAGGAAGTGCGGAGTTTAGTTCCGCCTTATGTGTTCAAGACTCAGGATCACTATATGGAATGTCCAGTATGCCACCGTATCTATTGGCAGGGCACTCACTGGCAAAGGATGAGTAAGGAACTGGAGGAGCTTGCCAAGGAAGAGAAATGAAAATCGTCACCGCTGACCAAGTGAGGCAAATTGAAAATCAAGCTGTTAACTTGGGCGTTTCATTGGAAACGCTCATGGAAAATGCCGGCAACGCCGTAGCTACACAGGTCAGGCAAGTATTGCATAGCGCTGTTGGTAAAAGGGTGTTGGTTCTGGTTGGTCCGGGCAATAACGGTGGCGATGGCTTGGTAGCTGCGCGTTATCTCCATGACTGGGGGGCTAAAGTCAATATTTGCCTTTGTGCCTCCAGGGCACAGAATGATAGGAATCTTAAACTAGCTATGCAATGCGGGATACCTATTATCCACGCTTATGAAGGTAGGGCTCTCGCTGACCTGCGTGCTTCCATATCCTCGGCTGATGTCATCATTGACGCCCTTTTTGGCATTGGCAAAATCCGTTCTATTGAAGGGATATTCAAGGAAGTATTGCAAAATGTTTCTATGGTTAAGGGAACGAAGTCAAAGCCTGTCCTGGTGGCTGTTGATTTACCCTCAGGGCTCGACTCCGATACTGGCGAAGTAGAGCCGAGTTGTCCAAGCGCTGACATCACTGTTACCTTTGGTTATCCCAAAATTGGGTTATTCAGTTTTCCTGGCGCCGAGAAAGTGGGCAAGCTTGTTATTGCTGATATTGGAATTCCTCAGGATTTGGCGCAGGATATAGATGTGGAATTGATAACCGAGGAATGGGTAAGGGAAACTTTGCCCCAGCGTCCTTTGAATGCCCATAAAGGTAGTTTTGGGAAGGTATTGGTCATTGCCGGCTCGATTAACTACATCGGCGCTGCTTATCTCGCCTGTATGGGTGCTGCCAGAGTGGGTGCCGGGCTGGTGACTTTAGCTACTGCTACTAGCCTCCAACCCATCCTGGCGTCTAAATTGACCGAGATAACCTATATCCCACTGCCTGAAGCTGAGACGGGGGTAATTGGTTCACAGGCAATCTCTACGCTACAATTGGAGCTTAGCAATTATGATGTATTGCTTCTTGGATGTGGATTGGGACAGCATCCTGAGACGGTGGAATTCGTTAAGTCTTTGCTAACTGATAGCTCTCAGCTCTCAGCTGTCAGCTGTCTAATTCTGGATGCCGATGCCGTTAATACCCTAGCTCAAATACCTCAGTGGTGGCGAAAGTTAAGGCAGGATGCTATCCTTACGCCACATCCTGGGGAAATGGCGAGATTGTTGGGAATTTCGGCAAAAGAAGTTCAGGGAAGCAGGTTATCAATAACGCAACGCTCAGCAAAGAAATGGAAGAAAACCGTTGTGCTTAAAGGAGCTAACACGATTGTGGCTGCTCCAAATGGGGAAGCCAAAGTGAATAATGCTGCAAATCCTGCTCTAGCTTCAGCGGGGACGGGGGATGTCCTCGCTGGCGCAATAGCTGGACTAGCGGCGCAACGGCTTTCTCTTTTCGATGCTGCTGCCTGTGGGGTGTATCTTCATTCTCGAGCGGGTGACATTGTCGCTGAGGAGCTGGGTGATGCCGGGGTAATTGCCACTGATTTGCTACCTGTTTTGCCCAGGGTAATCAAGGCATTGAGAGAGGGTTAGCTGTTATGTTACTGGCTATTGATATTGGAAACAGCAGCATCGCCATAGGTATATTTGATGGTGAGAAGCTTAAGGCTACTTGGCGATTAGCCACAAGCATACAGCGCGAGGCGGATGAATATGGTGCTTTGTTGCTTGCCTTTCTCAAGCAGAAAAAGTTGCCTATTTCGAGAATCACTGGTGGAGCGACGTGCAGCGTTGTTCCACCGTTGATCCCCGTTTTTCAGGGGATGTGCCGAAAATACCTGCATATTCTCCCTTTAATAGTCGAAGCGGGGGTTAAAACGGGGATACGCCTTTGCGTGGATAACCCACGAGAACTCGGTCCTGACCGGGTAGTGAACGCTGTTGCTGCGCACCATCTTTATGGAGGTCCGGCGATTGTCATTGACTTTGGCACTGCTACTACTTTTGATGTTATTTCTAAAGAAGGTGATTATTTAGGCGGAGCCATTTCACCGGGAGTTACCATTTCTACAGAAGCACTATTTTCCTGCACCGCCATGTTGCCCCGTGTGGAGTTAGTTCGCCCCAAGCAAGTTATTGGCAGGAATACGATTTCTGCGATGCAATCAGGTATAATATTTGGGTATATAGGGCTTGTTGAGGGTATGATTAATCGTACGGAACGGGAATTAGGGAGTAAAGTGAAGGTGATAGCTACTGGAGGATATGCCCACCTTCTGGCTGAGGCAACATCGCGGATAGAGATAATAAATCCTGATTTGTCGTTAATTGGGCTGCGTCTTATCTATGAAATAAATAAGGTGGAAGGACACGAGGAGCATCATGCTTGAAGGGAAGATGGTAATCCTGGGAGTAACAGGGAGCATCGCTGCTTATAAGGCAGTGGATATTGCTAGCCAGCTCAGTAGGGCAGGGGCGCAGGTGGACGTGGTTATGACTAAAGAGGCTACCAGGTTTGTATCTCCGCTTAGTTTTCGTGCCATTACCGGAAGGACTGTGGCGACCGACATGTTTGATGCCTCTTCGGAGCTTAATGTTACCCATATTGCCTTGGCTAGAGCTGCTGATGTAGTTGCTATCGCTCCAGCCACGGCTAATGTCATTGCTAAGTTAGCTACTGGCATTGCTGATGATGTGCTGTGTTGCACGGTGTTAGCAACCAATGCACCTGTAGTAATAGCGCCAGCCATGGACGTTAATATGTATGAAAATCCTGTTACCCAGGAGAATGTGTCCAAGCTAAAGAAGCGTGGCTTTATCTTTGTAGGACCAAAATTTGGCAAGTTGCTTTCGGGGGTGGAGGGTCTGGGACGGTTTGCCAATACTGGGGAGATAATAGGTGTTATTTCTCAAGTACTGGGTAGGGGAGGAAGCTTTGCCGATAGGCATATCGTAGTTACTGCTGGTAGCACGCAGGAGTTTATTGACCCGGTTCGTTGTATCACTAACCGCTCTTCAGGAAAGATGGGTTATGCCCTTGCTGAGGCTGCTCGTGATCGGGGAGCTAAGGTAACGTTGATTACCGGCCCCACCTTGCTCACCAGGCCTGCTGGTGTTGAGGTAATTGATGTTTGCACTGCTGAAGAGATGCTTCAGGCAGTGAGAAGCGCTATTTCTGGGGTTGATGTTTTGATTATGGCAGCAGCGGTAGCGGATTACCGCCCCAGGAGTAAAGCCAAAGATAAAATAAAGAAGGAAGGTGCTGGATTAACCCTGGAGTTGGAACGCACTCCAGATATTTTGAGCGAGATTAGAGGGGATTTCATCAGAGTAGGTTTTGCCGCAGAAAGTGAAAATCTGGTGGAAAATGCCACACAAAAATTGCGACGGAAAAACCTTGACCTTATTGTAGCTAATGACGTTACTGCTAAGAGTAGTGGGTTCGGCGTCGATAGCAATCAAGTAACCATAATTGACAAGGATGGCAAAGCAAAAAAGCTGCCGCTCTTGCCTAAAAGGCAGGTGGCTGAGAAGGTTCTGGACAAAGTGGCAAAGCTTTTGACTGAAAGGTATAAAGAACGATAACGCCCTACGCTTAATCATCCAAGCTTAATAGAGACCTTGCGGAGAAATGCCTGAAATTCCTAAAGCCTATGAGCCAGGTAAAATAGAGAGAAAGTGGTACAACTTCTGGCTCAAGCAGGGCTACTTTACCCCTGAGATAGACCCCAAAAAGAAGCCTTTCGTTATTATCATGCCACCGCCAAATGTTACCGGCGAGCTCCATCTGGGACATGCGCTCACTACCACCCTGGAGGACGTGATGGTCAGGTGGCAGCGCATGAAGGGGAAACCTACATTATGGTTACCTGGAACTGACCATGCTGGCATTGCCACACAGGTAGTGGTGGAGCAGCAATTGGCGGAGCAATCGGTGACCAGAAGAGATATAGGCAGGGAGAAATTTCATCAAGTGGCCTGGGAATGGGCAAATAACAGCCGGCAGAGTATCAACCTACAGCATCAGATGCTGGGGGCTTCATGTGATTGGACACGTGAGCGGTTTACCCTGGATGAAGGTCCGAGCAAGGCAGTCCGCACCGCCTTCGTCAACTTGTATAACAAAGGGCTGATTTACCGAGGAGAGCGCATTATAAACTGGTGTCCCCGATGTCAGACTGCTCTTTCTGACCTTGAAGTGGAACACAAGGAGATTAACGGGCATCTTTATTACATTCGTTATCCTCTAGCAGACGAGAGTGGTTTTATCACTGTAGCTACCACCCGTCCGGAAACTTTCTTTGGTGATACTGCAGTAGCGGTGAATCCTGAAGATGCTCGATACAAAGATTTGGTAGGCAAGAAAGTAGTGCTTCCTATCATAGATAAGCAAATTCCCGTTATTGCCGATGATGCCGTGGATGTATCTTTTGGCACCGGAGCGTTGAAGATAACCCCGGCGCATGACCCCACAGACTTCGAAGTGGGGCAGAGGCATAATCTGCCGCTGGTGGATATTATGAACCCCGATGCCACTCTGAATGAGAATGCCGGTCCCTACGCTGGTCTGGAGAGATTTGCCTGTCGGGATATGGTGGTGGATGATTTGAAAGGAAAAGGCCTGTTGGAGAAAATAGAGCCTTATTTGCATTCAGTGGGGCATTGTATTCGTTGTCAAACAATGGTTGAGCCCAGGGTTAGCCTGCAATGGTTTATTCGCACCAAGCCTTTAGCGGAAAAGGCTATAAGGACGGTCAGGGAAGGTGACATAACTATAATACCGGAGCGGTTCACCAAGATATACTTTGAGTGGATGGAAAATATTAAGGACTGGTGTATTAGCCGGCAACTCTGGTGGGGGCATCGCATTCCGGTGTGGTATTGCCAGGATTGTGGTGAGTTGACTGTCTCCGTGGATATTGCTTCTCACTGCTCACACTGTGGTTCAAGCCAGATTGTTCAAGATAACGATGTTCTTGATACGTGGTTTAGCTCAGCTCTATGGACGCATTCCACGCTTGGCTGGCCGGAGGATACCGAGGATCTACGCTACTTTTATCCTGGCGCGGTGATGGAGACAGGTTATGACATACTATTCTTCTGGGTGGCAAGGATGATTATGATGGGGCTGGAGGATACTGGTGAAATACCCTTCCGCACCGTTTATCTTCACGGGTTGATTCGGGACGAACATGGTGAAAAGATGAGCAAGCTACGCGGGAATGTTATCAATCCCACCGAAGCTATCAATGAATATGGTGTTGATGCTCTGCGCTTTGCCCTTGCCAGCAATAGCATGCCGGGCAACGATGTGAGTCTCGGCAGGGGAAAGGTGGAATCCAGCCGCAATTTCGTCAACAAGCTGTGGAACGCTGCCAGATTCATTTTCCAAAGTGTGGATGCAACGACACTAACAGGACAGACTATAGAAATAAAGGTTGAGCCACAGTTATTGGAAGACCGCTGGATTGTCAGCCGTCTCAACCGTGTAATAGGTGAAGTCAACAGGCTTATGGAGAGGTTCGAGTTTGGGGAAGCCTGCTGGCAAATATATGATTTTATGTGGGGCGAGTTCTGTGATTGGTATGTCGAGATTGCCAAGTTGCGCCTCCGTCCTGTAGAACCTGCAGCATCACCTTTGCCATTTCTGGTGAATGTATTGGAAAACTCATTACGTCTTTTACATCCTTTCATGCCCTTTGTTACTGAGGAGCTGTGGCAAAATGTAAAGCAGCATTTCCCTGAGGAAAGCCACATGCCTGATTCCATTATGACAGCTTCCTACCCTGTTGCTGACAATGGTGCAATAGACCCTGAAGCGGAACGAGCGATGAATTCAGTGATAGAAATTATCCGTTCCATCCGTAATGTTCGTGCCCGGTATAAGGTGGAGGCAGCCAAGCAAATTGAAGCGTGGATTTATGCTGATGAACTCTTGCCCCAAATTTCTTCACAAGCTGAAGCAATCAAAACGCTAGCACGAGTTAATCCGTTAGCTGTTGCTCCTCGAAGGGAAAGGGAGAGTGATGTGGGGCGCGCAGTTGTTCTGGTACTCAAGGAATCCGAGGTAATTTTGCCATGGGCAAGCCTGGTTGACTTATCTGCTGAGGAGCAACGGTTGACCAGGGAACGTGAGGTGACTGAGGCAAGGATAGCTCAGCTCGACGCCAGGCTAGGGGATAATGATTTTTTGGCGAAAGCACCACAGCATGTCGTTGAAAAGGAAAAGCAAAGACTTACTGAGCTCAGCGATAAACTTGAGCGGGTGAAGATGGAGATTTCTCAGCTTCGTTCCTGAGACGTCCCCCTTTTTCGTTCTAAATAGTGACACAACGCCAGCAACGCCTTTTTGGTATCGCTGGCAACGCGAGACTTATCGTTGCGGATTAATCTTTTCTTAAATAACCAGTAGGTGAACTCGTTGAGCTCACTTAAGTTCATAGATCTGCGTCTGGGGTAACGCTTCTCTCTTTTAAACTGCTGTGCTAATTCCTGTTCACTCTCGCCATAAAGATATTGATATGCTTCATTAATTGTGTTTCCTTCATTGATTAAACCAGCGGTTCGCCTTCTTTTCCGAATCTCTTCAGCGATGGTCAAAATGAGGAGTCTTTCCATGAAGATTCCATACAGGTAGTTGAGATAAGCTCGATATTTAGCATTACCGATCAGCTCCCTAAACTCGTCTTTGGATAGCTCTATCGGTTGCTGATCGAAGAAGAGGAGATTAATTTGCTCTTTGTGTGGAATGAGCTCGCTAACCTCCTGACATAGTCTTTGAGCAAGGAGTAACCAATCAAAAGCTTCATTAGCGATGAGGTATCGGTAATGCCTGTCGTCATAGTCCTCTTCAGTGCTGTCCCATAGCTTGACGGCTTCGAGTAAGGCTAGATACCAGTGTTTACCCTGGGCGATAGCCTGTTTTAGATGTTTGATTGCCTCGACATCCCTTGGGGCAAGCTTAGATATTTGTTGCTTCGCTACTAGGGAATTTACCGTCGCCATAGAATAATTATAGCTTTTTAGTCCATTTTAAGATAGGAGTTCACAAAATTCTCCGAGGAAAACTGTCCTTCGGTAATTTGGGCGGCAATGTCTTCACCAAAGAGTTGCTCTGCTATCTCAGCGGGAGATAGACCTTTGCTAGACAGAGCTCTAATGCGCTGCCCTGTTTCCTCGAGGTACTGGATGGTTTTCTCCAGCATGGTTGATGGTTCAGTGATTATGTATTCTGGCGCAGTGAGTAACACCCGCGGCATTAATTCTTTGATTTTCTTAAGTGAAATTATCGTTTTCCATTGATTTTCCTCAGCCCTGGCTAACCTGGGATGGGTGACGGTGGCCAGATCGCCCGAGAAAAGCCATCCTTTATTCCTCTCAAAGAGGCAAATATGGTCATCGCTATGTCCCGGTGTATGGATTACCTCGAACTGGAAGTGTGCCGTTTTGACCACATTACCGATTCTCTTTACCTGACTGGGCAATGCATGTCCCCAGAGTGCTTCCTGATAGGGATATGGTTGGGGCGGTTGCTCGATTTTGTCTATCGCCGCTGGGTGAGCAAGTATCTCCAGGCCATAGTTCTGTTGGAGAGTGGCATTACCCCCGATATGGTCATGATGATAGTGAGTATTGACCAGGACCTTTACCCCTTTGTCTTTCAGGAAATCGGCTAGCTCCCTGCCGGTGCAATCTGGACCGCTGTCTATTAGCAGACCATCTACCAGGTAGGCACAGGCGCATAAAGGAGGATGACTCTCAGAAAAGAGGCTCATCTTGATCTGGGTGACTTCTTCATAGCGGGTTGTCGTTAGCATAATCCTATTTTCCCCTAATTTGGCTTACTAGCCGCTTGTTTTATCTCCTTGATGATTATAATCCTTGGCGTAACCTTGTATAAAGTACCTGTACTCGTTCATATGATTAGTCACATATTAGCCTCCTCCTTCTGTCATTGTGAGGCACACCCCCTTCTGTCATTGTGAGGCACGCCAGTGCCGAAGCAACCCCGGGGGTGAAATCCTAAATTCTAAACTCTAAACCCTAAACAAATTCTAATATCTAA
>DAOUSX010000127.1 GCA_030627025.1 Dehalococcoidia bacterium | reverse complement strand
TTTTCGCATCAAATGGTTCGATTAATTTTTACTGAGCAATTATACAGGGCAATGACAATTATTAAAGGAGAGCCATATCATCATAATTAGTGCTTAGCGTCTAAAGCTTGGAATGCATAATTTGGGCAAGTCAGAACCAAATAGGTTATTTATTTTTGAATAGCGCTTTCCCTTTGCCTCAAGGCTGCTTTTCACCCGATACTCGTCAGGTATTCAGAGCAGCTATCGCCTCTAGTGAATCAGGATTCCTGGCGCCAAAGGGTATGTCCTGTCTGTGGGGGTAAGGCAGATTTCTCCTTCCTCGATAGAGAAGCAGGTGCTAGATGGCTGGTATGTTCCCGATGTGATGCTGAATGGCTTTTTCTTCGGCTTGAGTGTCCTTTCTGCGGCAATAGAGACCAAGATTCTCTGGCTTATCTCACTGACGGGAAGGAATTATACCGCCTTTATACTTGCGAGCGATGTCGAACTTACATCAAGGCGATTGACCTGCGCCGCAGTGGAGAAGATGTGCTGTTTCCATTGCAGCGTATTCTTACCCTTGATTTGGATAGGCAGGCGCATGAAGCTGGATATCAACCTGGCGGGTAATTATTGAATTTTCCCAATCGTTTGGTTATCGTTAAGGAATAAGGTATAGAAGCTGAAAATATGTCTATGAGCACCGTCATGGGGTATCGAGATTTAGTTAACTTTAAGGAGTTCTTAAGTGAATGAGATAAAAATTATACCTTGCCTGGATGTGAAAAATGGGCGAGTGGTCAAGGGGGTAAATTTTGTGAATCTGAGGGATGCCCGTGACCCTGTGGAGGCTGCGGAGGCTTATTGTAAGGAAGGTGCTGATGAACTGGTTTTCCTTGATATCTTTGCCACTGTGGAGAGTAGAGGGACGAGGTTGGAATGGGTTAAGAAAGTTGTGGAGAAGGTTACCGTTCCCTTTGCTGTGGGAGGCGGGATTAGAAATATTGAGGATATGAAGAGTTTGTTTGATATCGGTGTGGATGAGGTCTCCATCAACACCGCTGCCGTGAGAAATCCTGAGCTTATAGCGGAAGCATCAGGGAAATTTGGGAAAGAAAAGCTTGTGGTGGCTATTGATGGCAGGAAAAACCCGCCTGAGTGTGGTCTTCCCCGATTGGAGGTGGTGGTCAAAAGCGGCAGTGAGGCTACAGGCATAGAACTTGTTGGTTGGGCAAAGAAGGTGGAGGAGCTAGGTGCTGGGGAGATTTTGCTTACCAGCAAGGATGCCGATGGTACGAAGGACGGCTATGACCTGGAGATGACCAAAGCTGTAGCTGAAGCTGTTAGCATACCAGTCATAGCTTCAGGTGGAGCGGGAAAGCTGGAACATCTTTATGAAGCGGTGACAATCGGTAAAGCATCTGCAGTTTTAGCTGCTTCTATTTTCCACTTTGGGGAAATATCTATAGCTGAGGCAAAAAGATACCTTAAGGAAAAGGGGATAGCAGTAAGAATATAAGGTATTTAATTGTCACCCTGAGCGGTAGCGAAGGGTCTAGATTCTTCGCTTCGCTTAGAATGACGAGAAGCAAGAAGATATTTTAAAGAAAAGGGGAATACCTGCTAAAATATGAGGGCTAAGTAAGGGGAGAACACATCAATGGATAATGAGGGATTAAGTTCGTTTGAGATCGCACAAGCTCAGCTAGATACAGTAGCCGAAATGCTGCACCTAGATCCGGGCATTCATGCCATTCTCAGGGTACCCATGAGGGAGTTACACGTATCTATCCCGGTAAGCATGGATAATGGAGAGGTCAAGGTTTTTGAAGGGTTTAGGGTCCAGTACAATAACGCACGCGGCCCATTTAAAGGGGGTATCCGATTTCACCCCGAAGAAACAATTGATACCATTAGAGCACTAGCTGCCTGGATGACATGGAAATGCGCTGTTGTAGATATTCCCTTTGGGGGGGGTAAGGGAGGCGTTATTTGCAATCCTAAGGAGATGTCAAACTGTGAAGTGGAAAGGTTAAGCCGTGGCTATATAGATGCAATATGGGAATTTATTGGCCCTGACAGAGATATACCGGCGCCTGATGTATATACCAATCCTCAGGTAATGGCATGGATGATGGACGAGTATTCCAAATTGAAGGGTTGTAGTAGCCCGGCAGTGATCACGGGAAAGCCCCTATGCTTGGGCGGTTCTGCAGGTCGTGGTGATGCCACCGCTCGCGGTGGTTTATATACCATCGTAGAGGCAGCCAAGCATTTGAATATTGATTTGTCCGCAGCAACAGTGGCTGTTGAAGGCTATGGTAACGCTGGCTCAAATATAGCTATTCTGATGAATAGTATCCTGGGCTCTAAAATCGTCGCAGTTAGTGATTCCAAGGGTGGTGTTCACAATGTGCATGGCTTAGACCCAGATAAGGTTCTGCGACATAAAATGGAGACAGGGTCAGTCATAAACTATTCGGAAGCAGAAAATCTTAGTAATGAAGAGTTGCTGGAATCGGCGATTGATATATTATGCCCTGCGGCATTAGAGAATACTATCACCCAGTCAAATGCTTCGAAAATCAGGGCCAAGATGATAGCCGAATTAGCTAATGGGCCAACTACTCCAGAAGCGGATGAAGTATTATACGATAATGGTGTTTTCGTAATACCCGATTTCTTATGTAACGCTGGGGGAGTCACCTGTTCCTATTTTGAGTGGGTTCAGAATATACATAACTACTACTGGGAGGAGGAGGAGGTTCACCAAAGGCTTAACAAAAAGATGGCTAAAGCCTTTCAGGATGTTTTATCTGAATCTTTAGAGCGTAAGGTCAGTATGAGGATAGCTGCCTATCTTGTTGCTGTAGCTCGCGTTGTTGAGGCTATGAAGGCAAGAGGCTGGGTATAAGAAGGTCAAGATTTAGCATCATGCGGCTTACTGAGGCTCGAAAACCACAATTTGTAAATCACTGGGTAGGGTAGTCCGGGTGATGAGGAGTTTTGGTTTGGGTTGCATCTCGTGAATGCCCATTTTGCTCAGGAATTTGTCTGCGCTCTCTAGATTTCTAGTTAACACATCTGTCTTGTAGTGCATGGGGATAACAATGTGTGGAGTCAATTGTTTTACTATCTCAGCAGCTTCGTCTATCGATATCGTGGATACCTCGCCAACAGGCAAAAACAGGATGTCGCAGTTTCCTAATTCCCCTGCCAATGATGATGTTAATGCATGCCCCAGGTCTCCAAGGTGACATAAAGTTAAACCTTCCATCTCTACGAGATAGATGGTATTTTTACCTCTGGTCTCGCCCTTTTCTTTATCGTGGTAGCTGGCAAGCCCGGTGATGAATATGGTCCCTATTTCATATTCCCCGGGACCTTTAATCTGTTTAGGTTTGTTGGCGATGCCTTCAATATAGCTATGACCGGGATGAAAATGGCTCATCGTTACTATATCTGCTTCGGGTTCACCCAATGAATAGCCTAACTCGGGACAATACGGGTCAGTGAGAACGGTCTTTTCCTTTCCTTTAAGAACAAAGCAGGAATGCCCCAGCCACCTGATTTCCACGTCGTCTATTTTAACATCCTTGCTCAATGTAAAGCGAGTTGATGTGCTTGCTCAGCATCTCAGGGATACATTCTTTTTTCTGTCATTGCGAGGAGCGGGATTCCTCGTTTTACTCGGAACAGGCTCCGCAATCTCCGTGAATTCACCCTCACCTTATTCCTCTCCCATCAAGGGAGAGGAGGCTTTTCTGAGATTGCCACACCTTCAGCTCGCAATGACAGAGAGGTTTTTTTCTCAGCATTGGTAACATACAAGGTGCTCCCATCTAGCTGAATGAGAGTAGTTGACATCAAATAATTTGCGTGGTATTATTGACATATGTTCATAATTACTAGCGAAAAGGTGGGAGTTTTTGATGGCTAGGCCGGTTAAGTTGCGATATGTTGCCGGATTGCCGAATGTTAATTCTTTCAAGCCGATGGGAATTCCCGCAAATTTGTTACAGGCGGTTCGCCTTTCACTTGAGGAAATTGAGGCTATTCGTCTCAAAGATTTGGAGGGGTTGGAACAGGAAAAATGTGCTGAAAGAATGCATATCTCCAGACCAACTTTCCACCGTGTTCTCGGATCGGGGCGCAGGAAGCTAGCTGATGCTCTGCTCAATGGCAAGGCTATTCAGATTGAGGGGGGGAACTTTGGGTTGCCCCAGCAGCGTTTTAGATGCGATAACGATGGGCATGAGTGGAATGTCCCTTTTGAGGTTCTG
>DAOUSX010000098.1 GCA_030627025.1 Dehalococcoidia bacterium | reverse complement strand
TCCCTCCATACGGGGCTGATGGAGCAGCACTTGCTTTTCTGGGCGGAACTCTGGTTGGCTTTATATGCAGCATTATGATAGCTTCAAAGATGGGTATGAATTTATTGTGGAAACAAGTTTTGCTCATCCTCTCCCTGCCTATCGGTAGTGCGGCGGCAATCTATCTTTTACACCTCCACTGGATATTAGGGGTTCTTTTAGTCCTCGGAGTCTCTTTCATTGGCTATCTTATGTTGAAAATTATAACAAAGGAGGAAGTTAAAGGGGTTATTAGTTCCTTACATTTGGAGCCATTCCTGGAGAAAGTGTGGCCGTTTAAGGAATTCTTAGGGGACTAGTAGGCTCTATGCAATTGATTATGCCTATGAGGGAGTATGACTGCACTGTATTAGGCGATGTGTTGTGGGATGTCATAGTTAGCACAGAATATGCCCAGCTAGCTTATGGTGGGACGCGCTACTGCCACTTTGCCGGTATTTTCCCGGGTGGCATGGGTAATGTAGCTACAGCTTTATCCCACCTTGGAGGCAGGGTCGGATTCATCGGTAAAGCAGGTAGGGATTGGCTGGGGAAACTCTACTTGAAAAACCTAAAAAGGAATAATGTTTTGCCCTGTGTCTACCTTGATGAACACCTACCTACGGGATTGGTTGTGGTCTTTGTGGATGAAAAAGGGGAAAGGTCTTTTTTGGTATCCCGTGGAGCCAATGACTATCTCTCACCCGGTGAAGTGGAAAGGGCAGGGCTGATTGATAAATCCAGCTATCTCTTTGTTTCCGGGCTGTCGTTGGTAAGCTCACCACAGCGTGACGCTGTTCTCCAAGCCGCCGAGTTAGCCAAGAGGCAGGGGGTAAAGGTTATCTTTGACCCCGGGGCATATAACCTGATAGTTTCTGAACCCGAGGTTTTTTCTGAATTACTCAACTTGAGTGATATTCTTTGTGCCAATTTAGAAGAGGCAAAGGCGATTACCGGTAAGGTTGAGATAGAAAGTATTATTGCTCAGTTAAGGCGTAGGTTTCAGCTTACGGCTGTAAAGCTTGGTAATGAAGGCTGCATCTTGGTCAACAAAAGTAAAATAGTTAAAGTGCCCGGGTACAAAGTCAAGTGCGTGGACACAACAGGGGCTGGCGATGCCTTCGCTGCCACTTTAATCTATGGTTTAAGTCAGAGGCTGTCTCTCGAGACAATGGGCAGACTGGCTAATTGGTTTGCCGCCCAAGTGGTAAAGGGATATGGTGCCAGAAATTTCCCTGCCAAAGGGCGCATAAAGCAGTTCTTGGCTAAGGAGCCTTCTTCGGCCTGATTAGCTTTATGTGGTCAGTAATTTCACGCCACTGGCCGCGAGTGTGAAGATAATTGGTATACCTACAATCAGAAATTAGCTGGCCAACTTCTTTAGATGGCCTCTGGCAATCTTCAGGCTCAACGGAGAGAAGACATTTGAGCATCAGCTTGGTTGAAGTTTTATCAAGGTTGCTCATCAGTAAGGTGCTAGGTTCAAACCTCCCCTGGAGTGCAAATCTGTAGAACTCCTTAATCCTTGAATAGGGCTTTGGCTTATTCAAATAGCTGTCCACGGTGTAGCCCCGAGAATGGTAAATCCTTAGACAATTAGCCAGGAGTCTCCTCGCTTTGAACCAGAACTCTGCCGGAGGTAGAGCCTCAAGCCCTTGTGGATTTAGCTTAAATTGAGAGGCTTGTTCAAAAAGTGTGGCAGCTTCTTTGGGGTCATCTAAATCCTTGGAAAATGCTTCTGCCACCTGACCAGCTAAGTTTGCCCTTTCGGAATATGAGGGAAGATATTCACCCAGCAGGGTTAAGAGTGCCTCAAAGGCACCAAGGATTCCCTTGTCGCTCTCATAGTTACCCACCAGCGTCTCTAATTTACTACTAAAATCCGCTCTGGTAATTAAGGGTAAACAAAGATTAAGCCCAAAGAGCCTGTTGATTATCATCCTGAATCCGGCATCCAAACCAAATTCCGTTTTAAATAAAGGCAACAGATTCTCGCCATAAAGCACACGATTAGCCTTAACCATCTCAAATGCCCAGATATCTGGGGCAATACGTCCTTTGGTGAGATAAGACCGGGGTACCAGGGAGATTTCGAAAGGCTTTACCAGAACAAGGGACTTCTCAATTGTCTCAGTGAAATCAGACTTATCAATATTCCTGAGCAAATGCGAGAAGGAGAGATAAATTAATCTGTCTATTGTTGGTGAATCGGTTATTATTAGGAGGCCTACATTGCCAAGCAGGATATCTTGTTCCTGGTCGGAGTAAACAGTATACTCGCTCCTGGCAGCGCTTCCATGCACTATTACTGAAGCTACGCCTCGAAAATGGCGTAGCGACTGCCTTAATAAATACTCAATAAGCAAGTCCACATTTTGGCTACTAATTATTGAAGGTCTATCCTTATTCAATACCGTTTTCTAGCCTTTAATACCTACGGAGATTTTAAACCTAGACTACTCTAATATCAACTCTGGGTGACAAAATTCTCTTGACTTATATAGAACAAATGTGCTAAATTGTATCTTGAATAATTTAATTTAGCCAAGGGGGTAGAAAATGGCACTTAAACTAGCTGGAGAGAAAATAGGAATACAAGAAAAGATTAGCACGGTTAAATGGCAGGGTGCTAACAAAGATAGCGGAGACCTTGAGGTAGGCACAAAGACTATAACAGCTACTGCCAAGCCAGGAACACCTGATTATACAACGAGCTTAACTATTCCCGCCCCAACTGACCCTAAAGGTCTATTGACGCTTTTAATGATGGCAATGCGGTTAGTGTTGACGGTTGATAGTATGACTGCCGGAACTCTTAATTGGAGTGTTGAGCTAAACGATGTTGAGAAGATTTCAGGTAGCACTGACACAACTGGTGATAAAGCTCAAGCTGAGGACTTCAATTCAGGTTGGAATACGCTCGGCACTACCCAAAACATCAAGATTTATTTCTGGGTAGATTCTGGGAACGCAGTGCTTAGTAAAGTTCAGGTGCAATTAGCTCCAGGTAGTGCCGGCACAGCTTATAAAGTCATATTGGATATAACCCATGCGGGGTTTATAAGTGGTGCTTTTTATACATCCCGTTACGGAACTGGGACATATTCTCTTTACTGGAGACCGAAGGAGTTTAACTATCTAAATATTGGTGGTGGAAATGGCAATCAAACTTTAACAGGGTGGTTAGCTAAAGAAGGCGTAGCCTTAAGAGGAGCAGGCACAGTGGCAACTGATTTAAACTATCTACAAAATCTGGTAGTCAATGTTAAGAGTTTGGAATGAATCTAAAAAAGCTTTATACAGCTATATCGCTCTTTCAGCCTCATCCTTTCATAGGCTTTCAATAGCTTGTTTCAAAATAGGGTAGAGGTCTGACATAGATAGCCTTTCGGGCAATGTTAGATTGGGTATATTCTTAGTAAGCAATATGCCATTCAAAGGGGATTCCGATGGCAGAGGAACATCATATCCATGCATTGCTTTGGGAGGCTTTCGGTCATAGTAGTTAGGGTATATCAGGTAGCCGGGTGATGCCAGGAAGAGGAGATTGCCAAACCTGTCCCACATTCCCTGGTTTTCTAAGGGAAACAACTGTCCATTGGGCTCAGAAGTGAGAATTTGTGTTATAGCTTCAAGCGCCGAATCTGTGAAAATCCAAAAGCGAGCCATGATTGAATCCAGGAAGACCACGAACTCCTTCCCCACACTACCCGCCGCTTTTATCTTGTTCAGCACATCGATAAAGCCCTTTACCTCAAGCATCCCGTGGTCTGAGAACACTATGAGGTAAGAATCGCCTAACATATCTACGGCTTCCTTTATTATCCAGTCAACTTGCCTCACCAGCTCCCTAACCGGCTCCGACTTCAATCCAAAGCTATGGGTTGCCGGGTCTAATGACGAAAAATGTATCAGCAGGAATTGGGGGATTTGGTTGGAGTGGTGAAGCCTCTCCAGTAAATTAAAAGCCTCCATATTAGTCTTTACCCGGGGAGAAAAGACGAGGCGATGAGTAAGCCCTTTTTCACCAAGCGAGGTAATTACTGGCGAATTATCCGGATAAGCCCGGCTATCTTTATTAAAGAATTTTGCCATCTCCAGTGGAACCAGTCTGGATATGGACACTTTTTGAGGCGACATATACCTGGCAATCACATTAATAGGAACGCGGAGCAGCTCCATAGCCGATAAGAGAGGTAAGGGGAAAATACGCGACCACCTGTAAGGCGAGTGGTCAGGGTCGAAGTAATATTCGGCAAAGAAGCCTGTGGAAAGGGGGTCAAGTCCACCAAAGGCTGCGCCAAGCTGCTTGAAGCCAAAGACAGGGGTGAGCGAACGGACATCCTGGGTTGATAAGAACGGCGTATCTTCGCTATTGATATAGCTATGGCTAAAGGCATCAATAAAGAGCACTACAATTTTCTTCATATTATTACACGGTTATGCTTTCTGCCCTTCCTCTTAGTAGTATTCCTTTAGGAAAGCTCTGTACTCCTTCGAGAAATCATTAGCCATGCTTTATAAAAATGGCAAGCGATGTGCCTTTAAGAAGGAAGATTTGTTTGTCACGAGAAAGTTCATTAATAGCTCTCACTACGCTTGTCCAACCTGGTTGATAGTCGTGCCATATAATTATTCCTCTCTCTTTAAGGAGCTTGAATGCATTTAGTGAATCAGATTTTACATATTCATACTGATGGCTGCCATCTATGAATACAAAGTCTATCTGCCCATAAAAAGGTCGAAAATCAAAAACCGCAGAGTCACCATAAAGTTGACATATTTTATACTCTACATCGCTCCCTCTATAATTCCGCCCTATCTGATCTTTATCTACGTATTTTTTATCCCCATCGGAGAGGTGGAATTTCGTATTATGCATCAGAGAACTAGGTAGGTCCAGTGTAAATACCTTAGCATCCGCTTCCGAATTTATTGCCAGTTGTAATGTGGTTGTGCCATCAAAGGTTCCTATCTCAAAGATGCTCCTGCTTTTAGTCTTTCGGACAAGGGCGGACAATAGATAAAGCTCGGGAAATCTTACGGGTCCTGCTTCCAAGGAAAATTTTACGGGGTCGACTTCCAAGCTAGTAAATCGGAAAGAGACTGGCACTTCATAGAGTCCAGGAAATAAGCTTGATGCCTCTACCTGTTCAAGCAAGGGCCTGAAACTACATTGATTAATATATGCGT
>DAOUSX010000051.1 GCA_030627025.1 Dehalococcoidia bacterium | reverse complement strand
CAACCAGCGCCTCCACAGCTAAGCGGTGAGGTTTACATTGGTGGCGCTGTAGCTAACCCCGGCGTCTATCCCCTGAAAGAAGGCGATACTATACAATCTCTTCTTTCAAGTGCCGGCATCGAAACTAATGCTGACCTCGACCATATTAAAATTTACATCCCACAAGAAGGTGAAAAACAAACCCCTCAAAAGATAGATATCAATAGAGCTGAAGCTTGGCTTCTTGAAGCATTGCCAGGGATAGGCCCTTCAAGAGCCCAGGCTATCGTGGATTACCGCAACGAAAATGGCCCCTTTAAGCGCATCGAGGACTTGCTCCAGGTGGAGGGCATCGGCGAGGGGACATTTAACAAAATAAAAGATAACATAACCGTTTCGGATTAGAAGCCCTTTTGAGCTAAAGTGGCTAATAAGGTAGGCACTTTTCTTTTTTGGCTAGTTCAGATAGTCAGATAGAAGAAGGACATCTCAAAGTGAAGGGGTTATCTTCCACTTTATGGTTGAAACGGACTCCAACAGTTCTTTGTGTCATTGCGAGGCACTTCGTGTCATTGCGAGGCACTTCAGTGCCGAAGCAATCCCAAGGAAGGATGTCAAGCGCCACTGGTCATATGAACGAGTACATTTTGTTATAATAAAGTTGATGCCTCCCTGCCATTGGCGTATAAAAATAGGCCCACCCTAGCCGAAAGTGAGCCTATTTTGCTTACAAACCCTGGCTTGCGGGACATTTAAGGCTAAAAAGCCTCAGAGTATCTCCAAGAGGGTAGTGAAAAGAAAAGCTACCCTTGCCAAGGCAGGGCAGACAGGGGTTATTTGCTCATAGAGCTTTTTCTTATCTCATAAACACTCTCTGCTAAATCTAACAGACTTAAGTCTACTTCTCTAATTAGCAGTTTTTCTTCATTCTCAAGTAATGCTACTCTGCCATAGAAAGGGATAGCTATTTGGGAATGGCCTATTAGATTATGGATGGATTCGCCAACCTTTGTCCTACCACCAGCATTCACATAAACAAAGGCAACTTCATTTTCTATTGCTCTTGCTGGAACACATGAATCAATCATATTTAATTCTGTATCTACATTATCAATCTCCCTTTTAAGCTCCTCTGATTTAGAAATGTCATATTTATCTTCATGACCCCAAAAAGAAGGACAAAAAATGACCTTAGCCCCTCGTAGCGCAATTGACTTAGAAATCTCCGAAAAAACTAGATCCCAGCAAATCTCTAATCCAACTTTCCCAAATTTGGTATCAAATACTGATACTTTATCTCCAGCTTTCTTATAAATTTTCTCACCATTCCATAAATTAATCTTTCTATACTTTCCTATAATGTTGCCAGAATCGTCAATTAAAACGCTTGTATTATAATAGCTGTCTCCCTCCTTTTCCGTTATACTTCCCATTACGATATGGATATTGCTCTCATCTGCTAATTTACAGAAGTCGTCAGTGCACTTACCGGGGATGTCTTGTGCATACTCAGGAACTTCTTTTCTTAACGGACCAGTCAAAAAAAGCTCGGGAAAACATATAACATCACAATGCTCATTGCTTGCCTCCTTAATTAAGGACTTTGCTTTCCTCAAATTCCCTTCCACATCTAGGAATCCTACTTCCATTTGTGCAGCACAAATTTTTATCATCAACTTATTACCCTCCTATTTTTTATCACCTTTTTACCAAATTTTTATTGTATCAATTCATCACCTCCTATCGTAAAGTTATATTTTAACGATGAACCATGGTGCTGGGTAGCCAAGTACACAGTGAGGGTACGGCGGTAAGTAAAATAACACAGAGAACCATACAAATGAAGAAGGGTACGATGCCTTTGATTGTGTCTTGCAGCCGTTTCCCTCCACCAAGAGAGTGTGCTATGTACATGTTGAGCCCAACGGGTGGAGTGAGCAAGGACATCTCCAGTATGACGGTGAGTGTCACTCCAAACCAAATGGGGTCAAAGCCCAGAGTATACACCACCAAGGGATAGAACACAGGAGTGGTAACCAACATTAGGTCGAGACCATCCATTAGACAGCCTAAAAGGATATAGATAAGAACCACCCCAAACCAAATTACCGTTCGACTGACAGGGAGGCCCGCCGCTAATGTGCATAGGTAGGTTGGAACTCTCAGCATAGACAAGGCCATACCTAAAGTGCGGGCGCCCACAATCTCGAGCATATAGAAACCAGTAAGGGCAACAGTCGCCACAGCAGCATCTTTGAACATATGAAAGTCGATTTTCTTATAATAAAGGACAATCTCCAGAAAGGATATCATGCAAGCTAAGCCTGCAGCCTCTGTAGGAGTAGCAAAACCACCGTAAATGCTCCCCATGATGAAAAGGATGATTAACATATAGGGCCAGATATCCTTAAGAGCCCTCAAGGCCTGTGGGAAATAGGCTCTCGGAACAAATTTCTCTCGTTTTGGTGCCCACTGCGGGTTTCTCGCGGTAGCGACCGCGATCCATGCTATGAACATCGTAGCAAGGATGATACCGGGTATAACTCCACCTATGAAAAGCTGCCCCACCGATATTCCCACATAAGCACCAAATACGAGCATAGTAACGGAAGGAGGAATGAGAATGCCTAAGGTGCTACCCGCAGCGATGGAACCCAGGGTGATCTTCCTGTCATAGCCTCTGCCTAGTAGCTCAGGGACAGATCCCGTACCAATGGCAACTTCTGTGGCTGTGCTGGAGCCAGAGCAAGCAGCAAAGATGGCACAGGTCACAATATTGGCGTGTAGCAGCCCCCCAGGGACAATTCTTAACCACTTCGTGACTCCTTCATACAGATGACCGCTAACTCCGCACTTTACAAGTAAGTTACCCATGAAGACAAATAGGGGTACTGCCATAAGAGTATAAGAGACCATATTATTAAACATAATCTCCGACATCATTCTTTGCGTCCCCGATGCACACATGAAGGCAAGCCCGAACAAGCCCACTGCAGCTAGAACAATTGAAATCCATGTTCCACCTGCCAAAAGTGCAAAGAGAAAGACCAAAATAATGGCGGTAGAAATCCCGATAGATAACTCCATTAGCCTATCCTCTCATACTCTTGGTTTTTTAAACATTTCCTAGAATTAATCATTCCCGAGGCAAATAGCCATCCGTTTGACCACTTTTCCTTAGCACAGCCATTAGAGTGCGGAAGAAGTGAAGTATCATCTCCAGGCTTATCATTACCATGCCTAAAACCATGGTCAGAGAGAATCCCCACAAGGGAGTTCTCATGGGTCCAGTGCTAGTAACATGACGCTGCCATACATAGACAAACCAACTGATACTCCTCTCCGTCATATAGCCCAGCACAACCAGACCTATCAGGGAGGCTAGAAGATCCATGATATTTCTCTTCCAAGGTGAAAATTTACTCATAACTATACTCACATTAATCTGAGCACCACACCTCAGAGAATAAGCCATCGCCAAATATGCTACGGGAACCAGTGCCAGTCCTACATATTCCTCTGGGAAAAGCCATATTTGACCGATAAATCGACGGTTAATGACATAGGCAACAATGAGTAGCGCTGCAGCTATAATTAGAACACCACTGACACCGGCCCCCGCAACTGAGATAGGGTGTATTATCCTGTCAGCCCCATCTATAACCTTATCGACATTTAGCTTGTCTCTTATGTTCCTTATTCTTCTGCTTCTTTCAGAAGCTCCTCCAACTTTACCCATGTTCTTAACTCACTATCATTGGGCTCGAGCTTTATCCCACTTGCAGAAGAACTAGACCCGAGCCCAACTCTAGTTTACAAGCTAGCCATAATCTCTTTAGCCTGTGCTAAAGCCTCCTCTGCATCAGAGCCGCCCGCTTCAAGCCAATCAGGCCAGATTTCCTCTTCAGCACGCTTAATAACCGCGTCCCTAGCCTCCTGAGATGGTGTACAGACATGGTGTCCTTGCTTCACGAGCTCTTCCAGTAAGGTATCGTTCTCCTCAATTTCGCGCATAGAGGGCATAGATTCCTCCATAACATCCAGAAATGCCTTCCTTACATCTGGAGGTAGTTCAGCTAAGGCGTCGCGGTTCGCTATCATGGCGTCCGATGCTGCACAAATCTCCCACAGGTCGGTAGTGTCGCATATCTCAAGCCACCCTGCCTCCTGAGCATATACCAAGGAGGTACATACACCATCAACAAGCCCTGTAGCCAGTGCGGTGTAAGTCTCGCTAGAGCTTATACTCACAGGAGTTCCCCCAAGGATTTCAATCAGCTTGGCAAATTCTGGGTTATACACCCTCACCTTGTGCCCTTTTAATGAGCCGATATCTGGGACCTCGTACCCTTTAGTGTGAATACGCTGGAAGGTTGCCGGAAGCAACCAGACCATTGTGGTATCCCAGTCATCTTGCAGTATCCTCTCCAATACTCCACTTCTGTCCCCTTCGAATCCACCATAGAGCCCTTTTAGGACTTCAAACGCTTTATCTGAGTCAGCTGGTAGTAGCATGGGCACACTATCTATGCCGAGAGCAGGACACGCCGCAGTTACATACCCACTATACAGATGTGCCAATTCAGCATTTCGCTCCTTGATAACTTTGAGCGCATCAGCACCTTCAAATGGGTGTTCACCAGCCCAGTAAATTGTGATTTTCAGTTGGCCATTAGTGGCCTTCTCGACCTTATCAAACAATATGGGCCATTCCCTACAGCAAGCACTCGCACCGGGACCATAGAAGGCAAAAAACTTCCACTCGTATACCTTCCCAGGCACTATTGGCGGAGCCTCTTCCTCTTCAGCTGGAGGAGTAGGCGCACACATGGGAAGAGCAAAAGCCATTACCAAACAAACAACCAATCCCATACTAACTAATAATTTACTTCTCATATTTCTGTTTATACCTCCTTTAAATTATTTCGAAAATTTTAGTATTTTACCATCACTTAAAATTAGCTCAACTTTGCTCACCTCCTTTCATACACAATTCTTCCCCCAACAACTGTCCTTTCGACCTTTATATCTTTAATAGTATCTGTGGATACTTTGGTGGGGTCATTTGAAAGTACAACAAAATCAGCCAATTTCCCTACTTCAATAGATCCTTTTATATTCTCTTCAAAGGAAGCATAGGCACTTCCAAGGGTATAAATTCGGATGGCTTCCTCTATTGAAATTTTTTGTTCAGGGCCAACAAGCTCTCCGTCCTTACTTTTTCGTGTTACCATACTTTGAAATGAGAGTAATGGATCAGCTAGGCCACAGGGATTATCAGAACTTCCCGCTACTGGAATTCCATAGTCAAGAAAAGACCGATAGGCAAACATCATGGAAATTCTCTTCCCATACTCTTTCATCTTATCTCCGTGCTGATAGACATATGTTGAAAGTGGAAGCACTATAAGACCCAATTCCTTTATTCTCTTTAATATTCTTGAATTTACAACGGTGCAGTGTTCAATTCGATGCCTATGATTCTCCCTTGGCAATTTATTTAATGCTTTTTCATAAGAATCCAAAAGCATATCAATCGCCCTGTCTCCATTCGCATGAACGCCAATTTGGAATCCTGCCTCATGAGCTTCAAAAACCTTTTTATCTAATTCTTCTTGTGTCATTGTCAAGATTCCATAGTCATCTGGTCTCCCTTCGTAAGGTTCATACAAATATGCTGTCCTTCCTGCAATTGCCCCATCTAGAAGCATTTTGATAGGCCCAATTTTAAGTCTATTGTTACCAAATCCAGTTCTTAGTTTTAACCCTTTAAGGTATGGTAAATTATCGCTGATTATCATCATGTAAACCCGTATGGGTAGCAACCCATCTTCCAGAGCATCCTGATATAGTCTCATCTCTAGTGGACCGACCTCAGCATCCCCGACACTGGTAATCCCCACACTTAAGTATTTTTGGCATGGTAAATGAATTGCTTTCTTATCCTCTTCCCTTGTTGGGGGAGGAATTATTGGCTGAGCACCAGGGGGCTTGAATATTTCAAAGGCCTTTTCCCGGCATATTCCCGTTGGCTCCCCATCTTTATCCCTATCAAATTTTCCTCCAGCGGGATCGGGAGAATCTTTTGTAATCTTCGCAATTTCAAGAGCTTTAGAATTTGCAACGCCCATATGCTCACTTATATGTCTAAGAAAAATGGGGTATTCTGTTGACACCTTATCTAGGTCCCAACGTGTTGGGTGTCTCTTCTCTACAAGTTTTGTATCATCATATCCAAATCCCTCTATCCACTTTCCTTTCGGCGTTATTTTTGCTTTTTCTCTCAGAGCACTTACAATATCATCGATTGCTCCTACCTTTGCTGTGTCACAATCAACCTGGAGTGAAGATCTACTCACATATGGTGGGTGACAATGAGCATCAATAAATCCAGGTGTTACAGTCTTTCCTTGAGCATCTATTACTTTCGTATTCTCTCCCACCAACTCTTTAATTTCACTTGTTGCTCCCACAGCAATAATTTTTTCACCTTTTGCTGCTAATGCTTCAGCTCTAGGATTTTTATCATCAACCGTAATAATGTTTCCATTTAATACTACTAAATCGGCAAATAACATATCTCCTCCTTTACTTTCTATCTTCCTTAGTCTTTCCTGAGAGCCAATTCTACATAGGCATCACTTCCAGTTGTTTTACTCAAGTCATAAACTTCCATGTCATCTCTTATACAGGCATAGGCCCGCCCTGCGATAGAACGGGCCTATCTTGTAAAATAAAAGAAGGGAGGTAAAACAAAAAAGAAGACAGTTAGTCCATTTCATTCCACTACCTCTTTATTCGCCCCTTCCTTTTTCTTCTTTATGAGAAACTCCTCAATAGCTTGCCTTATTACTGCTGCCCCTACCCATCATTACTATATCGCAATACCTATCTAAGAGGGTTAGGATAACATAGTGTCATTAGCTCTTGTCAATAGTAATCTGACATAACATTATTTTGGCAATATGAACCTTAATTTTCCCCTTCTTAAGTTCAGCTAACCCTCATTATATCGCTACACATCCTGTACTCGTTCACATGACTGATGACACATTACCTCTTTGCCTTGTCATCACGAGGGTAATCCGAGCAAGTTTGGAGCAGGCTCT
>DAOUSX010000083.1 GCA_030627025.1 Dehalococcoidia bacterium | reverse complement strand
GTGGATTACCTTGAGGGTGGCAATATGAGCTTGATGAACGATGGCACGGTGATAGTCGGCTCTCCTAAACTGACGGTGGATGTAAGCCCTGGTCTCAAGGGAGATGTGAAGATAGATGGATCAATTCCAGGTTCCTATCCCGACGTTAGCAGTTGGGGCTGGGATGATGTGGTTCCCCTGGAAGCAATAGACTCAGTGGGAGGCTGGGCGTTCGACTCCTGGAGTGGCGACCTTAGTGGCAGCGCCAATCCCACCACCATAACCATGGATTCGCTGACCAAGAGCGTAACTGCCAACTTCGTTGAGCTTCCACCGTCAATCGGGGTCTCCCCCTCGAGCCTTAGCTTCGTAACCTATGAGGGAGTAAATCCCGCTGACCAGACGTTTGATATAACGAACGAAGGTGGACAGACTCTCATGTGGGCAATAGAGCCAAGGCCTACCTGGACAGCAGGTGACTGGTGGCTTTATTATAATGAATGGACACCTAATGTCAATAATGTGTCCATGCTTGTGACGGGTACCAGTGATTGCAATTACGAGGCTTTTGCTGACTTTCAGCCGGCTGCTCAGCGCACCATAGAGGGCGGCATGCCTGCTATCCTTTACAACGCCACCGTATTGGTTGACCAACGTTCCCTGGATTATGTCCAGCAGATCGCCAACATGGACGTGTTCCTGGGGGCTAATGCTACCCCGGTACTTGCTACGGTGACTTGGGACTACTTTGGTGACCATGGCTGGCCTTATTATCCGGGCAAGAGCTGGGCATACAACGTGACCCAAATCGTAACGTATCTGGGGACGCCCATAGTGCCCCCCGAGACTACAACGGCCTATGCTATAGTGAGTAACTTTACATCTAAAACTACGGCAGGAGGACTTACGTTTGACTGCTGGGAGATAAGTCATATGCTCGATCCTATGGACCCGGCCAACACCACGTTCATGCAGACCTACTGGTCGGATGAGGCACAGAACTTTGTGCAACAATGGGATGCTGGCACGTTTGACTATCCTCCGCTGGACATCAGGTCATTACTTGCCTATTCCTCTTCCCCGCCTGCGGGGCCACCTGCATGGCTTAGTGCCAGTCCCACAACCGGTACGCTTGTTGGTAACGGTGCCTCAGAGACGGTAACCGTATCGGTTGATGCGGCAGGACAAGGACTGACAGTAGGCGACTATTCTGGCGTCATCACTGTAACCGACCCCTGTGCAAGCTCGGAGACAGTGGCAGTTAGCCTGACGGTTAAGCCGGCGACTTACATTCCCAGTTGGAGGGACTTACCTGGCGATGCGTTAGAGTATAACCAGACGTACGCTGGAGAGACGTTTGATGTCTACGTGAACTTCACTGCATCGGCGGATGGGCTCAACTCTATCGGTCTCACTGATGTTGCTCCCGATGGATGGATTGTGGAGGTTAATAAGACGTGGTGTACCCCGGCAGCCTACGCAGTTCAAAAATGGGGCAATGAGGTAGAGATTCTGTGGTCTGGGCCTTTCAACGTAGGCGAGGACATTAGCGCAATGTACAAGGTTACTGTCCCTATAACTGCGAAACCAGGAATCAATACCTGGGAGGTGTGTCCTTCCATGAATGAAGCCTGGCTTGAGTACTACTTTGGCGAGGATGGACCACACAAGGCATGCATATCTGGTGAGTATCAGCTGATAGTAACAGTCCCCGGCGATGTAGTGGGAGAGACTCGTGATGTCAATGCTGCCCCGCTAGGTGATGTAGTCGTCACGCTGCTTAAAGAGGGTGAGGGCGCACTGACAAGTGATCCAAGCACCCCGGACTACAGCAACACCGCCTACACAACCGGGATGTACTGGCAGGTCGCTACCAAAGCCCTGTATTACACCATAGACATGACCGGGATGGCCGTGTTACCTGACAAGTGGATAGACCTGTCAACGCCCGAGCTATTATCCGAAGGCTTCGTGTTTGACTTCGAAGCTAACTATGGCCTTGTCCCCAGAGCATGCGACATGGGGTATGCTCAGAAGAGTGTGAATCTGTGGCTATTCCCACCGGCCGAAGAGTTTGATATCTATGGGACGGTTATCAATTCTTGGGGTATCGATGAGTGGAAGGCCCTGGATTCCATTCACTCCTGGCAATTCCCTAGTTAAAGCTAGGTAGTCAGATGCAACTAACCCCCTTCCATCCGGAAGGGGGTTAGTGCTATAATTAAAGAAATGAGATTGTTTGGGTTAGTTTTAACCGTAGTGCTGCTGGTGGCAATTATGGTCCTGCCCCTGGATACAGCTCTGGGTCAGGGTCAGGAAGCCAATGCCACGAGAGTTCTGCCTGCTACGGTGCAGCAAGGAGAGACATTCGATGTCATCCTGACCTTCACTGCTCCTGCCGATCAGTTCAACGCCATCGGTTTGCGTGACACTGCCCCTGATGGCTGGAATGCGACTGTTGATGCCGCATGGTGCACCCCGAATGCCGATAATGCTCAGGCTGTAGGCGCTCGAGCGTCGCTCACCTGGATTGGGCCATATAGCCAGGGCACCAACTTTACTGTGATGTATAAGGTTACCGTTCCCTGTAATGCCTCTCTGGGGAATCACAGCTTTGATGTTAGTCCTTATGAGAGCTTTCTCTATTATTATGTTGCCGAGGAAGGACCTTACTCGGAGAATATAACGGGGGATTATGAAGTACAGGTGATTCCGCCGGCAATTTTATCCAGCGCGGCGAGCATTAGCTTCTATGCTGCTTTTGGTGGGCAAAACCCGCAAAACCAGACGCTGCAGCTATGGAGCTCGACACCGTGCATGCTCAACTGGACAGCGAACATAACAGGTACCAATGTGACCTGGCTCAGCGTGAGCCCCACAAACGGCAGCTGCACCGATGAGCACAGTTCTGTGGCTGTGTCGGTGAATACATCGGGCATGGACGTTGGGGATTATACCGCTAACATAACCATCGAGGCACCTCAGGCGAGGAACTCTCCCCAGAATGTTACCGTTAGCTTATACATCAGAGAGACCGGCACGCTGCAAGGGACGGTCAATTTCACCGGAAGGGGCGATGCCCCCGATGATAAGTGGATAGAGCCGTTCGTGGTGAAGCTGTTCCAGCCCGGGGACCTCAGCCAGGCGATATGGACAGGAGTTGCGACCACCAACAATACCGGGGTGTTCACCATTCCCGAGGTTGTTGCCGGCATATATGATATTGGAATTAAGAATGCTACCTGCTTGAGTAAGTTGGTGACCAATGTAACGGTAGGTTTTAACGAGACCACTGTGGTTGATTTTGGTGCCCTTCTTGAGGGGGATGCAAACAATGATGATTTTATAAGCGGGGGTGATTTCAGCCGGCTCAGCGCTGCCTGGTTAAGCTATCCTGGTCTACCTAACTGGGATGCTGGTGTTGATTTCAACCGTGATAGCTATATAAGTGGAGGTGATTATAGTGTGCTCAGCTACAATTGGCTGAAGTGGGGAGACCTGTATGGAATGTAAGTAACGCCGTGGTTTTTGTTGCGAAGGACTAATTATATGAGCGAGCGCATCCTGGTTGGGAGAAAATGAGATTATCTATATGGTTTAGTGTTATATTGGTGTTGCTGGCTGTTGCCCTCATGCCTCTGGGTATAGCCCTGGCACAGCAAGCAAATCCCAACAGGATTCTGCCAGACACGGTGCAAAAAGGGGAGACATTTGATGTCACCGTGAATTTCACTTCGCCTGTGGATAACTTCAATGCTATTGGCCTCACTGACTTTTGCCCCGCTGGCTGGAATGTGACCCTTAATGAAGCGTGGTGCACCCCGAATGCTGAGTTTGTGAAAGATACCGGCAATAAGGCGGAGTTTTTGTGGTACGGGCCCTATGACAATGGTACGACATTTACTGCCTTATATAAGGTAACTGTGTCTGATGACGCCGGGCTAGCAACGTACGCCTTCAATGGCTCTGTCGAATATTATCTTGGCTCTGAAGGGCCTTATTTGGAAAACGTAACCGGCGGTTCTCAAGTAGAGGTCGTTGCCGGAAGTAGTATCGGTGTGTGGTGGATAGTCGGTATCGTTGTTGCTATAGCTGTTATCGTGGCTGCGGTTCTCCTGGTTAGACGCCGCAAGGCATGATATTAATTCGGTCGAATGACCGAAGGAGATGTGCTCGTGATGAGAAGAGGGAGCGGATGCCCCCTTTTTTATTGTCATTGCGAGCGAAGCGCGGCAATCCCAGAAAACAAAATTCTAAATCCTAAACCCTAAATACTAAACAATATCAAATGACCAAAATCCCAATGACCAAAACGGTTTTGAACCTTGAATTTAGATATTGGGATTTGTTTAGGATTTAGTGCTTAGAATTTAGGATTTCAACTCTGAGATTGCTTCGAATAGGCATTATTTGTCATTTCACCATCCGATGGTCTAAAATACATTTGGGTGTCAAATGGGTGCTTTTGAAAATTTCGTCGACATAATCAGAAAGACTGAGGCAATGCAGGAGATTCTCAAGAACCTGGTAGACGAGCCGGCAAAGTTGCTAACCAGCATTTGTGAAGAATATGAAAACACCGATAAGCCGGTCCCTGACCACCATCTCCTTCTGATAGGACAAACTGGAGAGACAGCGGTGAAAGTGCTTGTGTCGGCAAATATGGTTACCAAGGAAACTGGCGAATTCTCCCTTTATAGCTACAAGCCCACTGAACTGGGACTCACGTATTACAAAAAATTGCGTGCTGAGCAAACACGCCCTGAAAAGCAACCTGAAGTTGTATAACCTTATCGATACTCACGCTCACCTGGATGAATTGCAAAATTTCGATTCTATACTTGATAATGCCCGGGAAAGGGGCATCGTCGCCATCATAGCCGTAGGCTCAGATTATCAGTCAAACATAAAAACGCTGGAGATTTCTCAGAAATATCCCTCCTTCGTTTTCCCGGCACTGGGATTGCACCCCTGGCAATTAGGCGAGCTCAATTCTTCCCAGGTCAATGGTGAACTGGAATTCATCGAGCAGAATATCACCCAGGCAATTGCTATCGGTGAGATAGGACTGGATTACGACAAGAGGGTGGTGAAGAGAGCATCCAAAGAATTTCAAAAAGAGGTATTAGCACGCCTTTTGGAGTTAGCCAGGAAATATGACAAGCCGGTGAGCCTTCATACCAGGTATGCCTGGAGAGACGCACTACAATTAGTCCAAGATGCTGACATAGGTAAAGCCGTTTTTCACTGGTTTACTGGCTTTTCCAGTGTCCTCAGAGATATAATTAACGGCGGCTATTATGTCTCCGCCACTCCTGCTGCTGAATACCACGAAGAGCACAGAAGAGCGGTTAAAGAAACGCCAATGGATAAGTTGCTTCTGGAAACCGATTGTCCGGTATATTATGGCAGGGGGACAAAATATCAATCCGCTCCTGGTGACATAACCAGAAGTCTGGGTGCTGTCGCTCAGCTCAAGGGACTTGACGAGGCTACAGTGGCTGAGCAGACTACCAGGAATGCCACAGTTCTCTTCTCGTTACCAAGTGTCATTGCGAGCCCTTCGCCTCCTGTCATTCTGACCCTGACTCTGAGTGTAACGAAGAGGAAGGGGAAGAATCTCAAGATGCTCAGGACAGGCTCCGCGAAGCAATCTCAATCGCTGTTGAATCCCGGAAGGAGGAGTGATGATAACAATAAATAGTGAAGCTGACTTTGAAAAAGATGTCTTACAATCAAAAGCGCCGGTTCTGGTGGACTTCTGGGCAGAATGGTGTGGCCCTTGTCTGGCTGCCGCTCCTATTTTGGAAGAGTTGGCTAAGGAATATCAAGGAAAGGTAGACTTTGCCAAAGTCAATGTGGATGGAAATAGCTCCATCGCCGGTAAATATGGCATTGCCGCCATCCCTACCATGCT
>DAOUSX010000082.1 GCA_030627025.1 Dehalococcoidia bacterium | reverse complement strand
TTATTTACTGTCAAGATGCTGTAAGTCTTTGGTAAGCAGGAAAAGCAATATCAAGCTGTGATATATTATATACTATTAGAACTTTTTAGGAGGTGTAAATATGGAAAGGATACTAGTTACTGGAGGCGGAGGGTTTATCGGGAGCCATATGGCAAGGTACTTATACCAGCAAGGGAATTTTGTGAGGGTGGCAGATATAAAGTTCGATGATTACATTCAGGAGGAATATTGCAATGAAAAGCTTCAACTAGACCTGCGAAAATTAGAAAACTGTCTTGAAGCCACGAGGGGTATTGATAAGGTCTACAATTTTGCTGCCAATATGGGAGGTATTGGTTTTATTACCTCGGTGTTCGCTGATGTAATGCATGATAATGTCTTAATAAATACCTATATGCTTGAGGCATCAGTGCAAAATAAGGTGAAGAGGTTTCTGTTCAGCTCCAGTGCCTGTGTTTATCCAAACTTTAAGCAGATAAAGCCCGAGGTAGAAGGTTTAAAAGAGGAGGATGTCTATCCTGCAGACCCGAATGAAGCCTATGGCTGGGAGAAGTTGTTCACCGAGGAGATGGTAAAGGCTTATCAGATAGACCGTGGTCTCGACGCTAGAATTCCCAGATATCACAACATATATGGTCCGGAGGGAACTTATAGAGGAGGCAAGGAGAAAGCACCGGCAGCTTTATGCCGCAAAGTGGCAGAGGCATCTAACCCCGGAACTATTGAAATTTGGGGTGATGGCAAAGCTACTCGGTCATACTGTTATATTGATGATTGTATCAGAGGAACAGTAGCCCTTATGGAATCTGATTATGGTAAACCACTGAATATTGGCTCGGACAGGCTGGTCTCGGTAGACGACTTAGCCGACATCATAATAAAAATCTCGGGCAAAAAGATAACTAAGACCCATAATCTTTCAGCGCCTGAAGGCGTT
The DNA here is from genome assembly GCA_030627025.1 of Dehalococcoidia bacterium. Taxonomy (GTDB): domain Bacteria; phylum Chloroflexota; class Dehalococcoidia; order GIF9; family AB-539-J10; genus CG2-30-46-19. The sequence goes on along the minus strand of DAOUSX010000082.1, from coordinate 4,968 downwards.
AGAGGTCGGAATGCCGATCTAACTCTGGTAAAAAAAGTGCTGGGCTGGGAACCTCATATAAGCTTGGAGGAGGGTCTGGAGAAAGATTACCGCTGGATTAATATGATGGTTGAAAAAGAAAGGTAAATCGGGGAACTGAGGAGGATTAATGGCTTCTATTTCAGTTTTTGGCATCGGAAAACTAGGGTTGCCTTTAGCTGCCTCTTTAGCAAACAAAGGTTATCAAGTTATTGGTGTTGACCTGAATCAAAATGTAATACAGGCAGTAAACGAAGGCAGAAGCCCTCATTATGAACCGGGGCTAGCTGAGTTGATAAAGTCAGCTAGAGGACATCTATCAGCTACCGAGGATTACCACTATGCCTTACAGAACTCTGATATCAGCTTTATTGTTGTTCCCACTCCAAGTGAACCTGATGGCAGCTTTTCCACCAGATATGTGGAAATCAGTGCCGAGCAAATAGCCACCAGCTTGAAGGACCGGCATAACTTCCATGTAGTCGTGCTTACCAGCACTGTTCTTCCTGGAGCTACTGAGGGCGTAGTTAAACCATTGCTGGAGAAAATCTCGGGGAGGAAGTGTGGCGAGGACTTCGGCTTATGTTACAACCCGGAATTCATCGCTTTGGGCAGTGTCATCCGGGATTTTACTCACCCTGATGTGGTTCTTATTGGTGAATCAGACTCTAAGTCAGGAGAGCTACTGGCTGAAATCTACCGCAATGTATGTGAGAACGAGCCCCCTATAGTAAGAACCACCATTTATAATGCTGAATTAGCTAAGATCTCCCTCAATGCCCTTATCACTATGAAGATAACCTTTGCCAATACCATCGCTGAAATCTGCGAGCGAATGCCTGGCGGAGATGTGGACACCGTGAGCAGAATGCTGGGCTTTGACTCGAGGATAGGCCGGAAATACCTCAGCGGAGGTCTTGCTTATGGCGGTCCTTGCTTCCCAAGGGATAATAAAGCCTTCGCCTCCTTTGCCAGGCGAGTTGGATGCCAGGCAAGATTATCCCTGGCTACCGATGAGGTAAATCAAGAACAGGTCGAGAGAATAGTTCGCTTAATCGAGCAAGAGCTTGATGGGGTAAAGGATAAAAACATTGCTATTCTGGGCTTAACTTATAAACCAAATACCGATGTGGTTGAGGAATCTGCCCCGGTCAAGATAGCGTCCAGCCTCAAGCAAAAAGGCGCCAGGGTTTCCGTTTATGACCCGGCTGGAATGGGAAACGCCAAATTAGCTTTGGGTGAGAGGATTAAATATGCAGGTTCGGTGGAAGAATGTCTTACGGATGCTCAGCTCTGCATCCTGGCAACGCCATGGGAGGAGTTCAAAAAGCTGAAACCGGAGGATTTTACCACCAGGATGAAAAAACCTGTGCTGCTTGACTGTTGGAGGCTTTACAACCGCTCCGAATTCAGCAAAAAGCTGGAATACATGGCAATTGGGTTGGGTCCCCGGTGCTAACATGAAAATTAAACAAAGCCATAGGGAAATACGAGACTACTGGGAGCAGAGCCCGCCTATGAGCTTTATTGGGGAAGGCTTAAATTACGAAGCAAAACGAGAATTTCGCTATTCCCTCCAGGACTACATGCACGATGTCTTTCGTTTCTCCAGTTTTGCCGGAAAATTGGTGCTGGACTTGGGCTGTGGAGCGGGGATTGACTCCGCCGAATTTATCCGAAATGGCGCCCAAGTTGTCAGCCTTGACTTTACTCAGACAGGTGTTAAATTGACTCAAGACCTGCTAAAAGAAGCGGGGTTCCCTTCGCACGTAATTCAGGCAGATGCTTTGTCGCTTCCATTTAAGCAAAACACCTTCGACTGTGTGTATTGTTTTGGAGTATTGCATCATATCCCTCAAATAGAAGAAGCCCTAGCTCAAATCCATCAAGTTCTTAAGCCCACCGGACAGATAATGGTCATGCTGTATCATAAAGATAGCCTGCTTTATGCCTACAGTATAATTTACTCAAGGGGCATAAAGGAGGGGATGCTTGGCAAGTTCACACCAGATGAGATTCTTTCCCGATATTCCGAGCGAAGGGAGGGCTGCCCTTATACCAGGGCTTATACCAAACCCGAAGCAAAAGAATTATTTGGGCGCTTCTTTGAGGACATTCAGGTTGAGGTCCACTATAATGTGATTGACTTGCCCGGCGAAAGAAAGACTAAGGTCGGCTTGCCTGATAAATACGAACTTGGCTGGCATCTCATAGTAAAAGGACAAAAATAGGGAGGCTGACATATCAAATAAAATTTATCTTGTTGTAATAACCGTTAGTGATGGCTCTCTTCCCCTCCATATAATCCCAAGATTCTTTGATTGGAACAAGAGCATAGTATAAGATGAGCGGACAAAGGCCTTTAAGCCGGTTTGCCTTTATTGAAGAGGTAATGACTGCAGAGTTTATGCAGCTAGTGCGTATCTTAGACCACATAACAGTGGACTTTCAGCTCCCTGACCACTCCGATGTCAATCAAGCACGTTATCCCTGGTCAGTTGGCTTGTTAAGTAGCCCATCACTTTATGCTGCTCGAATGTGGGAATATCCATTTGCTATCCTTTCAGCAGAACTGCAGCCAGGAATGAAGTGCGTCGATGTGGGCTGTGGAATGACTGCTTTCACAATTTATCTGAAGGATGTGGCTGAATGTGAGGTTGTAGGTGTTGACCCAGATATGTTTCGATCTGGCATAAAATATAAAGGCCATGGCGTAAGTCTTGAATTCATCAAGAAAACCGGACTTAAGATTATAAGGGCGAGCATGGAAAAGATCCCTCTTCCGCCAAATTCTTTTGACAGAGTCTTTTGTCTGAGTGTAATGGAACACCTGCCCTCAGATATCGCAAAGAGAGGAATGCAAGAGATAGCCAGAATCTTAAAGCCGGGTGGCAGAGCAATTATAACCGTAGATGTGAATATGTTTTCTGAGATTAGCAGGCCGCTCGATTTAATATGGGACTCAGGGCTTTCGCCCTTAGGAGAGGTGGACCTAAGATGGCCTTTTCGCAGATTTGGCATGTTCTGCGATGGAAAACAACCAGCGGATGTATTTGGTATGACCCTTGTTAAAGATGATTATTCTGTGGAGACGACATATACAGAAGTTAAAGGAACTGCACCGTTAGCAGATGCTTATTTAGTACCAACCTTGCGTAAAGAAAATCTATTAATCTCAAGATGGCATTATCGGCTCCAAGCCTTGTGGAACCGACTACCAAACATATTTAGGATGGCAATCGAAAGAATAGGTGTAAAAGGAATCTTGCAGAGGATCTTGAGTGGAAATGGAACTTAGAAATAAGAAGGTTCTGGTTACTGGAGGAGCAGGCTTTATAGGCTCCCATACTGTTGATGCTCTTATTAAAGAAGGGGCTGAAGTGCTTGTAGTGGATAATTTAGTAACTGGCTATGAGAAAAATCTTAATCCCCGGGCAAGCTTTTATAGATTAAATATCGCGGATCCTAAAGTCGAAAGCGTTTTCAGGAAAGAAACGCCTCAACTTGTTTATCACTTCGCCTTTAATGTTTTAGTACCTAAATCAGTTGAGAACCCACTTCTGGATATGGATGGCATCGTTGGTTCTGTTAATATTTTTCAAAATGCTAAGAAATACGGCGTTGAACGGATTATTTTCTCGTCGTCAGGATTTCTTTATGGGAATACCAAGAACCTTCCCGCTCGCGAGACTGAGCCTATTAATCCCATCACTCCATACGTGGTTTCTAAACATGCTGTCGAAAACTATCTAAAGTTTTTTAAGAGTGCCTACGACTTGTCCTATGTTATCGTGCGGTATGCAGCTGGATATGGTCCTAGACAAGTAACTGGTGCGATGGCTGATTATATTCGTAAATTAGCAGCCGGTCAGCAGGCACAAATTTGGGGTGACGGCAGTAAAACGCGAGATTACGTTTACATTGATGATATTGTACATGCCAATCTTTTAGCGCTTGATTTACCCTCCGATTATCCGGATCCAGTTTTCAATATCGGTACCGGTATTGAAACAACACTTAACGATTTATATAAGAAAATTGCTACATTATTAAGTAAAGAAGCCAAACCAATTTATTTACCAGACCGTCCCGGAGAACAAATGAGATATGCTCTGGATTACTCCAAAATTAAAGGAGCATTAAAGTGGCGGCCAAACTTTAGTTTAGACGATGGCCTTAAAAAAACAGTTGACAGTTACAAGATAGGAAAATAATAAATAGATCATGAAAAAACCATATATTAGCTTTGTGGTGGCAGCTCGGAATGATAATTACGGTGGCAATTTTTTGCATCGAATGCAGATTTTTGTAAATTCATTACTAATATCATGCGAGAAACAGAGTTTAAATGCTGAGCTTATAATTGTTGAATGGAACCCTCCTTCCAATGCCCAAAAGTTGGCAGAAGTTTTGGTCTGGCCGAAAGACCTTAAATTTGCAGAGGTGCGCTTCATCGAAGTACCAAATGAAATTCATAGAAAATTACCCAATCCTGAGAAGATGCCAATGTTTGAGTACATTGCTAAGAATGTTGGAGTCCGGAAAACTAAAGGAGAATATGTGCTAGCGACTAATCCCGACATAATTTTTAGTGCAGAACTGATTAAATTTTTCGCGTTAAAGGAGCTCTCGCAAGAATGTTTTTATCGAATAGATAGATATGACGTTGAAAACTCGGTTCCTCTAGATAGGTCTGTAGAGGAACAGCTTGACTTTTGTGCAAAGCACTGGGTTAAGTTTAGCACCGTTAGAGGAACAGGCAAAAGGTCTCATCCCTTTTTGGATTATCAATATCTACGGGCGCTTGTTTCGTGGTTGAAAGGTAAGTTGATCAACGATCCCAGAGCAGGAATTCATACTAATGCATCGGGTGATTTTTTCTTAATGCATCAAAAGCATTGGCATAATTTACGTGGTTACCCTGAATTACCAACCCGCTCTTTCATTGAT
>DAOUSX010000030.1 GCA_030627025.1 Dehalococcoidia bacterium | reverse complement strand
GGGGGAGCAGGAGCATCATAAGGAGGTTCTAAGGAAAGATTTACGAAGTTTTGTCCTGCTGTGATAGCTGGGAGTCGTACCCAACTTTCAGAAAAGTCCAGCGTTGCTTATCGAAAAACAAAATAAGAAATATTCCCAAGCTATTCCACGGGGAAGGTAGCCAAGCGTGAGAAAGCTTGAATTTCTGGCTTAGAATAGATGAAGAAAGTTAATGCGCTGATTATAAATCTTGAAGATAATGTTGCTATCGCCCTCAAAGGTATTTCTCAAGGGAAGAAGGTTATAACATCAGATCGAGAGCCATTTCTAGCTCTTAATGACATCCCTTGCAGCCATAAAGTTGCTTTGATTCACATTCCCAAAGAAGGGAAGGTAGTAAAGTATGGTGAAACAATCGCCATAGCAAAAACTAATATAAAGCCAGGAGAATGGGTTCATATTCATAACGTAGAGAGCGAAGTAAAGAGATGAAGAGCTTTTTAGGTTATGAACGGGCTGATGGTTCTGTAGGGATAAGAAATTACCTCGCTGTTATTCCCTCGGTAGCCTGTGCTAATGGAGTGGTTAATCAAATTGCCAACGAAGTGGAAGGGGCAATCCCTATTACCCATGGTTATGGGTGTGGAGCGGGACCAAGTGACCTGGTAATTACCTCCAATACGTTAAGTGGCATCGGGAGGAACCCAAATGTGGGGGCGGTGCTAGTAATCGGATTGGGATGTGAGGTTGTGAATGTGGATAGTCTAGCAAATTCGATAGCTGAGAGTGGAAAACCAGTTGAACATCTTTTAATTCAAGAATATGGTGGCTCACAGAAGACGATGAAGAAAGGAATAGAGATTGCCAAAAAGATGTCAGGGAGGCCCTCTAACCAAGCTAGGGTAGAGGTGCCTTTTGACAAACTGGTGATAGGTCTTGAATGTGGTGGCTCTGATGCTTTTTCTGGGGTAACCGCTAACCCTTGTGTTGGTGCGGTATCAGATTGGCTTGTGGAGAGGGGATGTACGGTTATTCTTTCCGAGACCACTGAGATGATTGGAGCAGAGCATATCCTTGAGCGGCGTGCAATTAATGAAGAAGTGAGACAAAGAATTGCCCAGATTGTGACCCGAATGGAGCAAGCAACCAGGGACGTCTTGGGACCCTTAGCGGGAATGGTCATTGCCCCGGGAAACATAGACGGGGGGATAAGCACAATAGCAGAAAAATCGCTTGGCTGTATCAGAAAAGGAGGAACTTCCCCAATTACGGAGGTTTTGGAATATGCCCAGGCTCCAACCAAGAAAGGCTTGGTAATCATGGATACACCGGGATATGATGTGGAATCCGTAAGCGCCTTATCAGCAGGAGGAGCTCAGCTTATTCTATTTACTACCGGTCGAGGAACACCAGCAGGGTCGCCTATTTCCCCCACAATAAAGATTGCCAGCAATAGCGAAACTTATCACAAGATGAAGGATGATATAGATATTAACGCTGGTACAATCATAGATGGGGATAAGAGTATTGCTGAAGTGAGAGACGAAATTGTCCAGTTTATTGAGAGGGTTATCGAAGGAAAGAAAACCAAGGCTGAACTAAACAAACAGGGTGTTTTTGGCATACTGAAAACGGCGACATCTTTTTAGTTGCCTTGTGGTCAATAAAATGAAGGGAGGTCAATATGAAGTATAACAAGGTTACTGATGAAATTGTCCGAAGGCTCGAGGACATAGTCGGGGATGAGAATATCCTCTGTGAACATCTCATGGATTATGCACATGACGAGACGCATATATTGGACTGGGTGCCCCCCGAAGTTGTTGTGAAACCGAAAAATAGAACAGAGGTGTCTGAGATATTAGAACTGGCTAACCGGGAGATAATTCCTGTCACTCCCAGGGGTGGTGGGACAGGACTATCTGGCGGCGCAGTTCCTATTTACGGTGGGATTGTCCTTTCATTGGAACGAATGAATAGAATCTTGGAGATAGATGAGGACAACTTTTTGGCTGTAGTCGAGCCCGGCGTTATCTTAGCTGAGTTATATAAAGCTGTGGAAGATAGAGGACTTTACTATCCTGTCTATCCGGAAGAGGAGAGTGCCACCATTGGAGGGAATGTAGCAACGAATGCTGCTGGTATGAAAGCAGTGAAATATGGGGTCACCAGGAATTATATCATGGGATTGGAAGCTGTACTTGCAAGTGGTGCAGTGATAGAGACAGGTGGAAAATATGTAAAGAATTCCACTGGCTATAATCTGACTCAACTTCTAGTAGGCTCTGAGGGAACCCTGGCTATTGTAACCAAGATTATACTGAAGTTAATCAAGAGGCCAAAGAACAGATGTTACCTGATTCCCACTTTTGAATCGCTTGAAGATGCCATAGGCACTGTTCCAAAGATACTCAAAGAAGGCATAGTCCCGGTCGCCATTGAGTTCATGTTAGCCGCTGCCATGCAGTTGTGCCAGAATTATACGGGCATAAAACTTCCCATTCCAGAAGCTCCGAATTATCTCATTGTAATCATTGAATCAGATAGTGAAACTGAGCTAGCGAATCTTACTGAGCGAGTTAACGCTATTTGCTTAAATAATGGTGCCTCCGACGTTTTCATCGTGGACACGGAGAGAGATATGAAAAAGGTATCTGAGGTTAGAGCAAAGCTGCACTTTGCCGTGAAATCGCTAGGGTTGGAAGATATAGGCGATGCTGTAGTTCCGAGGAGTAAGATTCCTGAATTCATGAACATGTTGGGTGAAATAACGCAGAAGCATGGTATTCTGGTAAGCGGTAGCGGGCATGCTGGTGACGGGAATGTGCACTTCAGCGTCATCGCCTTTGGTACGCCAAAGGAGGAGTTCAACCGTAAATTGCCTGAAATTTTGAAGGATGTATTTAGAGGAAGTGTATCGTTAGGAGGTACCATCTCTGGCGAGCACGGAATTGGCGTTACCAAGAAAAAGTATGTTCCTATTGCGATAAAACCAGAGCAGATAGAGCTTATGAGAAAGATAAAGAGGGTTTTCGACCCAAACCGCATCCTGAACCCGGGGAAGATTTTTGATTAGCAGGATGGTTTTAGGTGTTGATGAGGCAGGTAGAGGCTGCGTGATCGGTCCGCTGGTTATCTGTGGTGTGCTGGCAAGTGAGGAAACCATAGAGCGGTTCAGGGAAATAAAGGTCCGGGATTCCAAGCAATTAAGCCGAAAAAAGCGAGAGCAGCTGGGTTCTGAGATAGTGAGCCTTGCCGAAGATTTCATACTCATTAAGATAAGTCCCGTTGAAATAGATGAATGGCTACATGTGCCAGGTCTTAATTCATTAGAGGCACGGAAAACTGCCGAAATAATTTCTCGTTTAAAGCCGCCGATCGCCTACATTGATGCTCCCGGTAAGGGTGCGCGTGGCTATGCAAGGTTAATTAACTCAGCAATTCAATGTAAAACTCAAATCATAGCGGAGAACTTTGCCGACCGGAATTATCCTGTAGTGAGCGCTGCCTCTATACTGGCTAAAGTTCATAGGGATAAAGTGATACGGGAACTACATATTGAGTATGGTGACTTTGGCTCCGGTTACCCCTCGGATAGGAAAACAAGGGAATTCCTCACACAATATTATCATCGGGAGGGAAAGTTCCCCGACATAGTTAGAACCCGATGGGCGACGGTTACAAGGATAACTGCTCCCAGGCAAGCTTATCTGGAAAGTTCGTCCGTTCAAAATTAGACAAGGATGAATTGTTTGATTGCTTTGAAGTAACGCTCCATTCCCACTAGCATTATATCGGTGTGCTCAGCATCGGGGATAATAACCAGGTTCTTGTTGCTCGAGGCTGCATTTTTAAACAAGGCTTTGCCTTCAGTGGCGGGGATAAGGCTATCATATTCGCCATGGATAATGAGTGTTGGTATGGTAATGGTTCGCATCTTAGCGAGGTTGGGGAATTCGGCGTCCTTTAGTCCCAAGGATTCGGTGGGAAGTCCCAGGTGCAGAAGAAGGTTTATAACACTGGCGAAACCGCTCTCGATAATGAGTCCCTTTAATTGCTTCTGGTAGCGGTGGGCTATTTCGATGGCGGAAGCGCTTCCCAGAGAGCGACCCATCACAAGGATGTCGTTGCTATAGTGGTTTTCGTTCAGGATGTCTACGAATGCCTTAAATATCGCCGGAGCATCTGAAATCATATTGCTGAAAGTAGGTCTTCCCTGGCTTGCGCCATAGCCTCGATAGTCTGCCACGAATAGATTGATACCAAGCTGGGTATATATTGGGGCGATGTGGTCATAGTCGCTGACCACCTCGCCATTGCCGTGGAAATAGATGGTAGAGGGTGCTCTCTGGCTGTGAACATAAAAACGGCACGAAATGGAGACATCATTATCTACGGGGATGAGATAGTCGCTTGCATTAGCAGGAGCTTCGGTAACATCTTTCCTGGGGAAAAAGATGAAGGAAAGGACTTCTGGCTGGTCCAGGATGGAATAATCAACTTGTTCAGCCATAGTTCCTCCAGGTTGATTTTAGCATTTAGTTGTAACATAAATCCAAACAGGAGGGTTTATCAGGAAGCCAAATAGAAGGCTTCTGTTTGAGGTTGGGTGAAGGTATAATTTAGAACTATTCCGGGATTATGGGGACTATAATAAGTTGAATTACAGGAGGAAGCTCTATGGAAATTAAGCAGGTGGGGGTGGTTGGTTGTGGGTTTATGGGTTCTGGTATTGCTCAGGTCTGCGCTCAATCAGGCTACCAGGTACTAGTATCAGAAGTAAATGATGAGCTTTTGAATAAAGGGCTGACAACAATCAATTATTATCTGACTAGAAGCGTGCTGAAGGACAAGATATCTGAGCAGGATAAGGACTCTGCCTTGGCTCGTATCAAAGGCACCACTAATACCAAAGACTTTAGCGACTGTGACCTGGTAATAGAAGTTGTTCCTGAGAATATTGATTTAAAGAAAGAAGTGTTCGCCAGGATTGATAAGATATGTCCTGAGCGTACCATCCTGGCTAGCAATACCTCTTGTATATCTATTTTTGAGTTAGCTAAGGCAACCAACAGGCCTGAAAAGGTGTTAGGTATGCACTTCCTTTCCCCGGTACCACCCAGCAGGTTACTGGAGATTGTCAGGTCTGCTGCTACCAGCGATGAGACTCTTGAGATCGGCAAGAAGTTTGGTGAATCCCTGGGGAAGGCCGTCATTGTTGCCAAAGATGTCCCGCCGTTTATCTTCAATCGCCTGTTGATGGCCCTGGAAGGCACAGCCATTCAAATGCTGGAAGAAGGCATTGCTACCAAAGAAGATATTGATAAGAGTATGACGTTGGGGTTGTATCACCCCATAGGACCAATAGCTCTATTAGACTTTAATGGTATCGATGTTGCCTATAAGGTGTCGCAGGCTATGTATGAGCAAACTAAGGACCCTCAATATGCTCCACCTGCTTTGATAAGGAAGATGGTTGAAAACGGGCAACTGGGACGTAAGACGGGGAAGGGATTCTATGACTACAAGTGAAATTCCTGGCGTTCGGGGGGACTTCTATTTGAGGTTAGTTGAAGGCATAATTAAAACGGAGCAAGCCGAGCCGGCGAAATTGCGGAAGTACTGAAGCAAATTTGTCTAATGGACTTGAAAAGCCTGTGAGATTTAGCCCAGGCCTGGGACGGGAAGAATTTTGTGAAAGCCGCTACTAAAGAATTTCTTAAGATGGCTGGGGGATGGAGGCGTTTAGACCGGGCTTTGCATGGCTATATCTATTATGTTCACTATGATGGGTATGTCAAGGTTGTTCTGAGGCTTGGCAGATGGCTTGTAAAACATTTCCCACGCTCTAGATTTTTAAGAACGGCGTATGATTATTTCTTCAATAGGTATCACGCCAAGGTTCTGAGAGAAGAAGATGCGAAGAGATTCGTCACGCTCCACAGGGATATTCATGCAGACCCATCAATTGCGGAACAGATTATTCCTTTTAAAATTGCAAATAAAATCGTTCTCGAAAATCCCGAATACATAGCAGTCACCGATTGTCCCTGTCGTCTGGAGAAGAACCCTGCTTATCTAAAAGAGCATAATGATCTGCCCGTGAATGTCTGTTTGGCAATTGGCAAGACCACCGTAAATTTTTGGCTTGAGAAAATACCACAGAGACATACAAGAAGAATCACCGGCGAGGAAGCCCTGCAAATCATTGCCGATGGGCACAAAAAAGGTTGGATTAACACCATTTGGCTTAAAGACGTCACTGGCGGTAGAACGGGCATCTTATGCAACTGTTCCAAATGGTCATGTGGAGGAATTGAAGCTATGAAGCTGGCGGGGCTGTTAAAACGAACAGGACCAAAATCCCCCAATATACTTATTCCCTCTGGTTATGTGGCCAGGCTAGATGAGAAGAAGTGTATCGGCTGTGGAACGTGCGTTGAAGTCTGCCCGTTTGATGCCTGTAAACTCAATCCGGATACACAGAAAGCGGAAACAGTCTATGACAAGTGTATGGGCTGCGGCGCTTGTGTAGATTTTTGTAAGGGAGAAGCGAGAGAGCTGGTGCTGGATCTCAATAAGGGCATACCATTAGACCTTGATAAACTTTAAGCTCTGTCAAATCTTTGTCTATCTAGGCGGACACGATTTTGTCAGGGGAGAATAACTGGGCTGGTATGGAAGGCGGCACAAGCAGTTGGTATGGCTTTGTTGGAAAGACTGGGATGGCCGTTCACAGGGGTTGCGTCATAATCTCGGAAATATCCTTGACGGCTAGCTTGCCTTCTAGATCCTCCACTTTTATGGCATCCCGGAGCATGGTCATGCAACTGGGACAAGCAACTGCCAGGATATCAGCTCCAGTTTCGTAAGCTTCTCTAACTCTAATCCTGCTGGGACTTTCTTCGCTTCCCGCCAGGAGATCGGTAACAAAATTACCGCTCCCCCCACCACAGCAGAAAGAATTTTCCCTGCTCCGTTCCATTTCCACTAGTTCAATTCCGGGGATGCTTTGCAAAATTTCCCGCGGCTCATCGTATATTTGGTTATACCTTCCCAGGAAGCAAGGGTCATGATAAGTGACTTTAGCGTTGTGCTTGGATGGTTTTATTTTATTTGACCAAAGCAGACCACGCAGGAGCTGAGTGTAATGATATACCTCAAAATATGTGTTACTGACTAGTGGATAATTATTTCTCATCGTGTTATATGCATGCGGCGAAAGTGTAACTACCTTTTTGACACCGAGCTCTTTGAACTTCTGGACGTTCTTCTCAGCCAGCACTCGAAATAGCTCATTTTCTCCAAGCAGATATACTTCGTTCCCACAACAATTCTCTTCATTGCCAAGGATTCCAAAAGATATTCCTGCTTTACTCAGTAGCGTGGCAACGCTCCTGGCCATTCTTTGTCCAGATTCATCATATGAGCCGAGACATCCCACATACAACAGATATTCATCACCTGTTTCATATCTTTTTATTCCATTTGCCCAGGCATCTCTTCTACCCCTCTCCTTCAACGGATTTCCAAGCCGGTAAACATCCTCTAGAAAACTGGAGACAGCGGGCGGTATCCTGCCTTTCTCCTTCTCCATAGTGTCGCTTCTGGCAGCCACTATCCAATCGACGATGTCGCTGGCAAATTTCATTGGACATTGTTCGACGCAGTTCTTACATGTTGTGCAGGAGTATAAAATCTCGGCCAGGTGTTCTGACCACTCAATTTCACCTTTTAGCCATGCATAAATGAGCCATAGTCTGCCGCTGGTGGAATAGGTATCAAAGCGGAACCTGGCGTAAGAAGGACAGTTAAAATCTGAATAGTCCGTGGGGAACTTACAATATCCGCATCTAAAGCATCTATGGATTTGCTCAGCATATTGCTTCATCATGCTGATATGTCCCAATTCCCTGGATTCATAATTCCGTTAGGGTCTAATAGCTGCTTTATCTTTTTCATGATCTTCAGCGTATTAGGGTCCATCCTTTCCACTATCATTTTCTGTTCACCCACGTTTGGCTTCCACATGATCCCTCCTTGCTCTATGGAGAACTCGGCTGCTTCGTGCAAGGCTTTCCTGACCCTATCCATCTCATCAGGGTCAGCCCGATTGAATGTAAAAGCAAAGGCAAACATCATGCAGTGCCCCCCGGCAATAACTCGCCCTACGGTAGAATAAGAGAGGTTGTATTTTGAGGCAAGCTCTACCGTTTTTGTAACAAACGGGGGGTATTTGTCGATCGGGATAATCGGTCCGCTGTATTCAAATCCACCCCCCTTTCTCACATCGGCAAATCTGGTGGTGTCCTTTGATGGCATAGCCAGATAAGGTGGCTTCATGATTGGTGGGAGACTCATAAATCCGCCATCTCGGTTGTCAAAATACTCCCAAAGCGTATCCCATAACATCTTCCTCTTGAATTCCAGCTCTTCATCCGAGTCTGCGGTTATATATATCAGCATGTTATAATTTTCTCTCAACATTAGCGGTAATGGCTG
>DAOUSX010000169.1 GCA_030627025.1 Dehalococcoidia bacterium | reverse complement strand
TCATGGACTTGCTCAACGAACCAGGGCCTTCCTAATGAATAGTTTACGATAGGGACTTTTTCCTCTATGGCTACATCTATATTTTCCTTAGCCCCGGGACCTATTAGAATCTGGTTTATCCCGAAGGGCTTATCAGTGAGCTCCTTAATCTCTGTAATATTTTGTCGTGTTTCCTCGGGGGTGCAGCTTGCGGTAGCAAAAATGCCTAATCCACCAGCGTTGCAAACAGTAGAGACTAGCTTGGGGTCGGTAATCCAATTCATTCCTGCCAGCACGATGGGGTGTTTTATGCCAAATAGCTCGGTCATTCTTGTGTTAAACACTTTTGCCTCCGTGACGTTTATTCTTGCTATTGATTTGACTGGTCGCTCTCAGGTTCATTTTTATTTGAAAACGGGCAAATTCCCAAAGCTAATTTTCAAAACACTATCTTAACCCGCCCAGACTAGTCTATGCAATACCGTGGCATCAGGTTGTTTAGCAACCCATTTTGTCATTCTGAGCCCTACGGGCGAAGAATCTCTTTTAGACTCTTCGCGGAGCTTGTCCTGAGTGAGATTCCTCGGTCGCTTTGCTCCCTCAGAATGACAGGGAGCGCAGGGCTCAGAGTGACATTTATTGGTACTCAATAAACGCTCTCTGGCATAGGGCACCTGATGAGCGCCTTTTACGCCATCAGGCGGGCAAAGCGATCCTGGGTTACATGCACTGGGAGGATCGCCAATATGATTCCCAAAAAAGAGGAGCCTGACGGAAGAGCATTCAAGGGGGGACTTCTCTCTTCTCTACACATCCCATCTCCAACACAGCTATTCTCTCTAGAACCCTTCACACGAAATTGCTAAGGTTTGCCTGTTCAAAGTGGTATAATTTAGTGCAAACAATAAGGACGTAGCTATGGAAGAGAAGACAAAGAACCCCTTAATAGTGGGGCTGATAATTCTCCTCGCTGTGGGCATAGCGTTAGTAACCGTAGGAATACTACAACCTTGGCAAAATACTCCACCTGACACTCCACGATATACTGAGCAGGCAGTCATCGATATGGCAATGAGCTATGTGAGGAATATAAATATTTGTGGTGGCAGATATAATCCCACTGACGGGTATGCTACATACCTTGGTGTTGGACTCTGGAGGGTAGAAGTCGATACCTCTCGAAGAGGGATTGTTACCGTTCATGTGGATGAGCAAACTGGAACTGTCCACTAAATATCAAAACCTTAAATCTACCTGCCTGTGTCAAGGCTCAGAATTTTTGCCGTATAAGGAATAGATTCAAGGGACAATCAAGACTACTTCATAACCGAAGAATAGAGCTTCAGACTATCCTCAAACTTAGCAGACCTTCCAGCAGTATCCCTCAGTCACACTAATGACCACGCCAGTCATCAATATCAGGATGACGCAAAGCCTTTGCTTACATTGGTGATGGATCGCCGTACAGGACGTAATCGCAACTTTGAAGAGGAAAGTAGTTTTGGTGAGAAGATAATGAGGGAATTTCCATATGTAGAAATTATTCTGTTATATTTAGCAGTCAGGCTGCTTTGGCCACCTTTAAGTTTGCCAGACAATCAGGAGGTCTAAAGACCTCGCCCTAGTACCTGGTGGTCAACATATCTCGCCTATGCCTTTTGCGGTTTAGTTCCCTGCCTGCACATTTCGATGAATTGTTGAATGTTATTGAGTACAACTTCAATCGTCCGCACCAATCCTTTGACTATCTTGCTCCCAGAGTATATATTGAAAAAGAAGTTACTAAAATCCGCAGCCTGGTGTTACCTGTGTGGTCAGCCAGCATAAGGGTCAGGCAAAATCGGGGAAGAGCGAGTTTTAGAGGAATAGCTCTTAGCCCTTACCTGCCTTAAGTTCCACCGGGGATAAAGCCTCGAGTAACTTTTTTACCCTATAAGGAGCTTGACCACCTCTGGCGATGAGTTCAGCCATGAGCTGCCCAGCAGCCAGGCTCAGAGCGAATCCAAAAGTATTGAATCTGCTAGCCACATAGACGTTGTCCCATTCGGGATGGCGACCCAGTACGGCTTGCATTTCCATGCCGGGAGCCCAGCACTCCAAGTCACCCCTGTGCTCGACTACAGTACCCTTTTCTATCCCAGGGAACAGATTTGTTGCCATTTCTATCGCCGAAAGCCTGCTCTGTTCAGTCAGTGAACTGTCAAAATTTGTTACCAAGTCAGGCCATCCCTCAAAACTGTGCAGGATAACAACCTTATTGTCATATTCGGGAATAATCGCCCCCCTCGTCGTCCAGATGCCGTAAGGAGGGAACGGGCGAGGCAACTCGACCCTTACACATTGTTCTTTGTGTACTTCGACGGGCAATTCGTTGCCGAGCCATGAGGTTGATTGGCCAGTCCACGGACCCGTGGCCAGGACTACTTCATCAGCCTCAACCTTAGCTCCGCTAGCCAGGACAACCGAAGTGACCCTTGTGCCTTTACTGTTAAACCCCACCACCTCACCACTGCGGATAGTACAGCCCATTTTCTCAGCAGCTTGTGCCAGACAAAGTGTGTATTTATAAGGCTCAACTTTAAAAACAGGAAACCACATACCTCCCTTAATTTGCGGATTTATGTTCGGGAAGATGGTTTTTAGCTCATCCGGCTCCAGCCAATCTCCTCCCTCCTCATAGCCGGCGCTTCTAATGGCGGATAGACTTTCCTTGTACAGCTTCGCTACCTCTTCCGATAAGGCAATCCGAAAGAAGGGAAACTCGCGATACTTCACATCGATTCCCCCTCTTTCCTGCAATTCAAGGATAGCTTCCGGTAGCCTGTGGTAACCAATCCAGTGAAGGTCAATCATGCTCTGCCTTTCTTCAAGCATTTGAGCCCTTAGATCCTCAAATTCCGCACCGGTTAGCATTGGAATCACGCTCTCAGTGGATACCAAACTTAACGCCAGGCAAACCGAAGGAGGATATTCCCAGATGGCCCAGGCTTTCCCTGAAGCCCTATTGGCAATGCTTTCTCTTTCAATTATCTGTGAAGTGATGCCGCGCCTGGCTAAATGATAGGCTATGGAACATCCACTGACACCTGCCCCCACGATGATAACTTCGTTTTTCGTCGCCATCTTTTAAAACCTCCCTTTCTATCTTCTGTATGTGTTTAGGTCTCTTTTTTAACCGGTGTATTGCTTCAGTCGCTTTCGGACAAATCGCCCTGGCGAAATGCCACCTAACGTTTTGGGGATATGCAAACCTCGTATTTACCTAATCCGCTATTCTATGTGGAATTGTAGTATCTAGGACGACCATTGTCAAATCAAAATGATTCTTGAAGTGGCAACTGGTGGAACGAAGTCTTCACACGATATTCCTAAGATTTGCGTGTTGGTAGTATAATGTAGAACAAACAATAAGGAGG
>DAOUSX010000120.1 GCA_030627025.1 Dehalococcoidia bacterium | reverse complement strand
GAGTAACAATCTTGTCAGCCTCACCAAATTTGGTCTGCTTAATGACAATAGCTTGAGTCTGATACGTATGGAGTGAAGTCATTGACAGTCCTCAGAATTCTTGTCTGCTCTCCAACGCTTGGGTAAGTGTCACATCATCAGCGTACTCTAACTCACCACCGAATGGTAACCCACGGGCTAGACGGCTAATGTGAACACCCTGAGGTGCAAGGACCCGCCGCAGGTATAACGCCGTTGTTTCGCCTTCCAGATTAGGATTGGTCGCCAGAATCACCTCATCAACCGAACCGTCCTGAAGCCGCGATAACAATGCATTTATCTTCAACTGCTCGGGGGCTATTCCTTGCGATGGGTTAATGGTTCCGTGAAGCACATGATATACGCCGTGATACTTCCCAATCCGCTCTAGAGGTAAGATATCTGACGGTTCCTCCACAACACAAATTTTAGAATGGTCTCTCTCTTTATCTTGACAAATAAGGCAAGGGTCGCAATCAGTGATATTAAAGCAAATTGAACAGAGTTTTATCTTTTCCTTAAGTGTCGAAATAGCCTCAGCCAGGGCTTTAGCTTCTTCATCTGGATTGCGCAGCAAATAGTAAACTAATCTTTGGGCACTTTTGGGACCAATGCCTGGTAATTTGCTAAATTCCCTGATTAAATTTGCTATGGGCTCAGCAACAAATGCCATCTCTCAAAGAATTCCTGGTAAATCAAGCCCGCCGGTCAAGCTGCTGAGATGTTTTCTGGCAAGTTCCTGTGATTTAGTGATGGCTTCATTAACCGCTGCCATGACCAAGTCTTGAAGCATTTCAGTGTCTTCAGCATCCACTACCTCCGGTGATATTTCCACCGAGCGAATTCTCTGGTGTCCGTCAATTACCACTTTGACTGCGCTACCCCCGCTGGTAGCCTCAACGGTAATGTTCGCTAATTCCTGCTGTCCTTTAGCTAATTTCTGTTGAAATTGCTGCGCCTGACGCAATATCGATTTATCTATTTTCATCTTCCCAATTTATTGGTCCACAACTCTGGCACCCATTTCTATGGCAGCCTTGATTATCGGATTTTCCGTCTTTGATGAAGTGGGTGCCATTTTCTTCCGCTCGACCAAGATACACCTTATTTTACCGGGCTGGTGGAAAAACTCTCTAAGTTTCCTTTCTACCAGATGCTGATACTTGGGGTCTTCGATCTTCTCTTTATGGAACGAATAGTAAAAACCCAACACCAGGGTATCATCCTCCACTGCTACTGGCTCACAAGCACTACGTAAAAAGGCATCCAGATTACCGTTTGAACCTTCGCCTTTCAAAGAATTGATGAACTCTTTCCACCGAGCCTGCACATAGCTAATGCCTTCGCTCCCTTTAACTTCATCTTCCAATAAAGTAGATTCTTCACCAAATCTCTCGGAACTTTGCGGTAAGGTAGGCTCTGCAATTTCCGAAGGTCTATCGATGGTAACCTGCTGCCCATCGGCAAAGGACAAAACACAATCCACTAAAGCCATCTCCAAAGGTAAAGAAGAATAACTATCACCGCGAAAATCTATTCCCGCAAAAGATTTGATCGCTTTTAATAAGTAATCCAGCTTAACATTGGCTACAGTTTCCTTCATTTCACTTAAGTCTTCATGGGTAACATCTATCGCCTCTTCGCAATTGGATTTAGCTAACAATAAACCCCGAAAATACTCCACAAGTTCTCGATTAAATAAGCGGAGGTCAATGCCGTCGCTGTTGACACTGTTGATAACCTGAAGACCGGCGGAGATATCCCTGTTGAGGACGTGCTTTGCCAATTGCTTGACCCTTAAATCGCTGGTTAATCCCAGAGCTGCCTGAACCTGTCCAAAATCAATCTTGCGACCGTAATAGCCTACCAATTGCTGCACTAAATTTTCTGCGTCACGAAGACTCCCCGTAGCCGCTCGAGCGAAAGCCCTCAGAGATTCAGGCTCAATCTGAATATCTTCTTTTTGACATATCATCTTCAGTTTATCCACTATCGCTGATTGTCCCAGGCGACAAAAGTTAAACCGCTGGCATCTCGACATTACTGTAGATATCACCTTGTGTGGCTCAGTAGTAGCCAAGACGAAAATTACATGAGGTGGTGGCTCCTCCAGAGTCTTCAGTAGGGCATTGGAGGCTGCTTCAGTAAGCATGTGAACTTCATCTATGATGTATACCTTGTAGCGGGTGATACTGGCACTATAACCCACCCTTTCCCTGAGATTGCGAATCTCATCAATGCCACGGTTGCTGGCAGCATCTATCTCCATTACATCCAGAGAGCTTCCTTCAGTAATGGAGCGGCAAATATCACAGTTATTACATGGTTCACCGCCTTTTTGATTGGGGCAATTAATCGCCTTGGCCAGGATACGCCCGGTACTCGTTTTGCCAGTGCCTCGAGGACCACAAAAAAGATAAGCGTGGGCTACTTCCCCGCTCTCCACAGCACGGCGCAAAGTCCTGGTTATCGGCTCCTGCCCCACTACTTCAGCAAAACTCTGCGGTCGCCACTTACGATAGAAAACTTCAAACCCCATATGATATCTCTTATTATACTCCCCACAATAAAATTCCTAAAGAGATTTTGTCTATTATTGGCTTGATTCTCGAGCATGACCGGAAATGAAAAAGTTCAATTAAACTGATGGCAGAAATAAGGCAGCGGTAGCTATTCAGAACAGCTACCGCTGCCTTGCTAAAACACGATGCTTATCGAGTTAGCTAACAGAGTAGGATTTAAGCACTCTGGTCTCCGCACCAGACCATGTGCTCCGGTCTATCTCCTTTACATTGGATTTCACAACAGTTGCGTTGAACCAGCTCTCAGACGTATAGGTGTCCGGACTTGCGGGGTCATATGACACTATATGATAGCACTCGAATGTTCCCGCGGGCACGGTAATAGTTTCCACACCAAGTACCTTAGACTCCCTGTCGACAGTTTCATCTATTATAGTACCAGCTACAGTGCGCACTGCGGCGCTCCAGGTCTTCCCAGTTTCATAGGGCCAGCCATAGTCCCCAGTATAATTCCAGGTGATGCTGGATGGTATTCCGGGGAGCTCTGCGATTGCTGAGCTCTGTTTCAGGTACTCCATATACTCTTTGCTGTTCCATACACCAGCGGTGCCCACGTGTAACGTTAGCGGCATATCGGCGGCAACACGGGTCGCCTCAGGAACAAAGACCGCACTGAGCTTGTAACTATCTTCGGTAATCCCTTCTTCCGTTCCAGCCGGTACTTCGGCTACCATAGTGACATTTAATTCAACATCCTCATATGAGGTTCCCTCTGCATCCACATAAGAGCAGGTATATACCCAGTTGTCACCAACAGACCAGGTTGGCACTGCTCCCACTTCGTCTCCGTCTCCGTCTTCGCCTTCAATCTTCACGGTAAAGCTCTTTGTCGCGGTAGCATTAGGGGTCTCGAGAGTTGCAGTGTAGGTGCCTTCACTCGTTGCGTCGTAACTAAAGCTGACGCTGCTGCTTGCACCACCGGCCAATGAGCTGACAGACTTACTATCAGTGTAGTCGCCGATGGTTAAGCTGACATCACAATCGCCAGATTGTTCCCCCACATTAGTGACAGTAGCAGAGATAGTAACCGTGTCATTAACAACCGGCGCTGATGGCGAAACAGTCACGCTGGAAAGCGTAAACTCAGCAGGTGTCGCCTCACCACATGCCGCCAGAAAGCTTACCGCCAGCAACAAAACAACCATCACACCAAAAATCCTTTTCATTTCTGTACCTCCTTTTTGTTTTTACCCTTCATTATATTCTTGTTACAAATAACATATAATATGACCTGTGCTATTGTCAATAGTTTCATAACAAACTTTCAAGATTATAACCCTTTATTGGCAATATAGCTAGCCAGATCAGCGAGACGACAACTATAGCCCCACTCATTATCATACCAGGCTAGCACCTTTACCAGATTACCATCGATAACCATAGTACTCAAAGCATCAAAAATAGCACTGGCTGGGTTGCCCTTGAAATCCGAGCTTACCAGGGGAATATCGCAGTATTCCACAATGCCCTTGAGTTCCCCTTCAGCAGTCTTCTTAAAGGCATCGTTGACTTCCTCAACAGTCGCTTCCCTATTCAAATCAGCAACGAAGTCAACGACAGATACAGTTGCGGTAGGCACTCTTATGGCGATGCCATGTAGTTTCCCTTTAAGCTCAGGAATAACCACGGTCACCATGCGAGCTGCACCAGTGGTGGTAGGTATGATATTAACAGCGGCAGCTCGGGCACGACGTAAATCGCGATGAAAGACGTCCAGGATTCTCTGGTCATTGGTGTAAGAATGAAT
>DAOUSX010000043.1 GCA_030627025.1 Dehalococcoidia bacterium | reverse complement strand
TGGTAGGGCATTGGTAAAGATGGGTCATAATCTTAAGGTTTTAGCCCCGGTTGAATATGATGATTACCAAATTGATAGCGATGAGCCCTATATCTTAAGATGTTTTCGGCTTCCCCAGAAAGAGAGGGGTTTTTCTTTAATCCTGAGCCTTTTCTTCAAGATGATTGCGATATCTTTGTGGTACAGAATCTTGAGATATTGCCGATGGAAGAACTGCTTAAGGTCTATCCACGAATAAAAGAGCGGGCTAAGACTGTTTTTGTGGTTCATGAAGGTAAACCACCTAAGGATTTGACCTTTTATAAATTCGACTGGGATGCTGTTGTCTGTTTTGATGAAAGGTATAAAAGGTTTCTCCGTAACATTTACCCTGAGAATAAGATACATATTATCCCCTATCCCTGCCATCCTCTAACACTAGGAGATAAAAAAGAGGCACGCATCCGCCTGAATTTGCCTCTGGATAAAAAGATTATTTTTAACTACGGTATCGGGATATATCGCCACCTTCATCTTCTTCCGACAATAGAGCATGTAAGTAAAAAATACCCACTTATTCTCCTTACTCTGACCCATATCCAAGACTGGTATGATCTATTTGATACACTAAGGATTAGATATAAATTTATTGAATTAAGGAAAGGGAAACTGCCTATTGATACGCTTTATACATATTTGCATGCTTCGGATTGTCTTTTAATCCATAAAAATTCAGCTGAGGCAATAGTTGTTCCTTCAACTGCATATCTTTGTTTAGGAGCTGGCCGCCCTATTTTGGCGTATAATACCAACTTCTTTGCTACCTTTGATAAAGAGGTCTTAAAATATTCAAGTCTTTCAAGGGTACTTGAAGATGTATTTGAAGAGAGAGATAATGTCAAGTCCACTTTAAAGAGAGCGCAAGAATTTGTAAGGAAGGATTCATCAATTGAGATAGCTAAAAGGTTTATTGAGCTTTTTGAATCACTATCATAAACAAAATTGACCAAAGGGGAGGAGTGTAATGAACCTTTTGGAAGAATTAGGAGATGGTAAAGTCATCAAAATCGAATCAGGAGAAACTATCTTTAGATTGGACTCCTATGAAAAAAATCCTATTGTGAAGCCTCAGGATCTTGGTCTTACTTGGTATGAGAAAGGCGAGTTTAAGCTTGGAGCTGTCTTTAATGGTGGGGCTTGTATATTTCAGGATAAAGTTATCCTTATGCCAAGATGCCACCAGGGGTATAAGAGGGTTATGTACTTCAATGATGGCATTGAGCGCTACTACTTAGAAAACTATATCTCTGAGGTTTGGCCTTTGGTGAGCGAGGATGGTATCCATTTCACCAGATTCCATAACGTAGTAATCCGGGGCGATGGCACTGACCATCGGGACTTCATCTACGGGATAGAGGACATCCGGATCATCAAGTGCGGGCAGAGATACTTGCTTGTTGGGTGTGGCAAGCTCATCCCCCCGTTCACAGGTGGAGGTGGAGGTGGAGATCGGATCGCAGTCTACTCGACTGAAGATTTCGCGAACATTACTTATCACGGCATGGTCGAATCCTTCGACTCACGCAACGCAGTTCCATTCTCCGAGTCAGTGAATGGCCAGTACTACATGCTGTTGCGTTTTCATCCTAACATTCACTTGGATTTTCTTGAAGCTGGCTTGGAGCAGTTGCTGAACCCTTCTAAGCACATAGCAGAGTGGAAGAAAATCTATGAGCGACGCAAGGAGAGTCTGCTTTTAGAAGCCGGGCACTACCCCCACGAAAAGGAGAAGATAGGTCCAAGCACCCAGCTGATCAGAACGGACAGAGGTTGGTTGTTTATATATCATGCTGTAGGTGAAATAGGGGATGACATTTGTAAAACTTACGGGTTGGCAGAGAGAATTGAAAGAGGATATTCCGTATGCGCTGCCCTTTTGGATCTGGACGATCCAAGAGAGGTGCTTTGTCGAACCAGAAATCCTATCTACATTCCTTCAGCCCCTTATGAATTACATGGTAATAATCAGTATCCAGTGGACGTGCCTGCAGTCGTTTTTCCCGTAGGTGCTGTTGTTCGAAAAAGCAAACTGATTGTCTATGCCGGAGCCGCTGATAAATACGTCATTCTGTTAAGCTGCAAGCTTGATAATTTAGTTAATTATTTATGGGAGTATTGCAAGCACATTGCATAGGAACTGTTATTGATTGGGCACATCGCCTAACAACGGGTAAAAAGCTACATTCCGTTTCGCCCAAATTGCCTTCGGCGAACTTCTTTTATCCGCAAAACGTTATAATGACATTGGGCTTCGGGGCGAAAGAAAAGAATCTTTATATAATCTTATATTTTAATGACAATTATGGAATTTGAAAACCTCACTAAATTAATCTTTGGTGAATTAAAGCCAAAATTGGAAAACAATCAAGGGCTGTCTATTTTTGCAAAAGAGAGAGCTAAATTTGAAGGTTGGCTAAAGGTGGAATTGTGTGATAGCTTATCAAAATATTTTAAAGACATTGTTCCAGAAGGAAATAGGATTGATGTTACTTTTGAAAACTGGGCGATTGAACTAAAGACAGTTAATACAAATATTCAATATGAAAATGTCAAAAATAAAACTCGCCCAATAACCAAAAACACACAAGGAGTAATTGATGATATTGAAAAACTAAAATCTACCGATTACATCAATAAGGCTATTTTATTCGTTGTTTTTCCTATTACTCATGATAACGAAAACTGGCGAATTCAACTACAAAGAATTTCCACTTTGTTAAGAGAAATAAAACACGTTAACTTTAATTTTAAAGATGAAATCCCAGGAGTTATTTATTTTGGTTCAATATAATAACGCCTCTTCACCCAACGCTGCAGTTGCTTCGCAACCTTGCCCTTCGGGTCATATAACAGCGGATAAAAGGGAAATCAAAGATTCCCCAAATTCGCCTATCGGCGAACTTCTTTTATGCTGAAAACGTGGTAACATTGCTCTTAATTCAAGGAGGTGATGAATATGGCTGCGAAACCCGTGGTAATTAAGTTTTTTGCTCCTGTCATTGATGTTAGCGTCAACGCCTTAATGAACGCTGTTGAGCAGAAGATGAAACAAGGGATAAAGGAATTCATCATTGCTATCTCTTCACCTGGTGGCTCCGTTTTCCATGGCTTGAGCGCATACAATTATTTGAAGGGATTGCCTGTGGAAATAACTACACACAATTTTGGCAGTGTTGACTCAATAGGCATTGTTTTATATTGTTCCGGTTCAAAAAGGTTGTCGGTGCCTCAAGCGAGATTCTTGCTTCATGGTGTTAGCGCCCAGTTCAGAGGAGAGCAGAGTTTAGAGGAGAAGCAGTTGGAAGAAAGGGTGAAAGGACTGGCGATTGATATCGAGAACATTGCCAAGGTGCTTGCAGCAAATACGAATAAGACCGAAGCAGATATAATAAACGCCATGCATGAAAGAACGACTTTAAATCCGGAAGAGGCTAAATCCTGGAAGCTTGTGCACGAGATAAAATCAGAGCTATTTGAAGCGGGCAGCGAGGTAATTTCCATCCAATTTCAGCCACCACAGAAAGCATAACGTCGGATAATGGCGTGTTCGCAGTTCGCTTTGCAAATACGCAAGACATTAGCCGAGATTGCCTTCAAAAATCGATGATATGAAAAGATAAGGTAATATGACGCAGAATAAGCATGTATCAGTGGTCTAAGCGAGACAAGTTTCTGTATTCTGCAATCTTAATCCCTTTCTTAGTAGCTTTCATAGGAGCTTCATATCTACTGGCGACTGTTTCAATCTATTTAACCATTATATTTCTGTTGCTCTATATCATCGTCAACTTGTTCCAGGCAGGCTGTTGCATTGGATGCCCTTATCGAGGCAAATACTGTCCTGCAGTGTTTGGCATGTATCTTGCGAATTTTCTTTCAGCTACGATTTATAAAAAACGAAATTTCGAGCCAAGATTTTTCAGGATGAATGCAACTTTAGCTGAAATTTCCGTTATTATTGCCTTGCTATTTCCTGTTTATTGGCTGCTATCATTGAATTGGTATTATCTCGTTATTTTCCTGAGCCTTATAGTAGTGCACATTATTCTCTTTTACCCCATTATATGCCCAAAGTGCAGTTACAGTGATACCTGCCCGGGAGGACAGGTTGTTCATAAGCTATTCAAAAAATGAAGTGACAACTCTGGCTAACAGCGGATGAACGGGAAATGTTGGATTTCCTCAAATTGGCCTCTCGGCGACTTCCTTTATCCGTAAAACGTTAGGCGATAGTGAGTTGGAAAAAGATAGGAGGCAAGTGATGGCAAATAAGAAGACACTTAAGCAGGAGCCTGATGCTTTTTACAGGTTCTATATATGGTACTGTAAGTTCGTAGATCTCATCTGGAACCCACAACGGCGTTTGGAGAAGTTTCCATTAAAAGAAGGAATGGCAGTGGTTGATTATGGATGTGGGCCAGGCCGATACACGCTGCCCATAGCCAGGTTAGTTGGCTCAGAAGGCAAAGTCTTTGCTGTGGATATCCAACCACTAGCCATTAGCACGGTAAGGAAGAAAGCGGCTCATGAGTCTTTAACAAACATAGAGGCGGTCCTGGTCGATTCCTATAATACTGGAATTCAAAGTTCAAGTATCGACCTCGTTTTACTCGTTGACACCCTTCACTTGATAGGAGATTGCGATGCGCTGTTTCGGGAGATTCGCCGAATACTCAAACAGGATGGCATTCTTTTCATGGATCCCGGACACATGAAGATGTCAAGAGCAAGGGAAATTGTGGAAGGTACTCGCCTTTTCACAGTAGCAGAGTGTCGAGGTCATGATATGCTGGTTGCCCCAAAAGCTAAGCAATGAGGGTGGCAACTTCGGCTAACAGCGTATTTGCGTTTTGCTACGCTCACCGAAATACCTTCGTAGGACTTCAAACACGCGCAACACGTTAAACGGCGTAGTATATCAGTAGTATAATTAAGCTCTTATGAAAAAGAAGAAGCATAGCGTGCTTAAGCGAGATAACACCGTCCTGATAGTCGTTGATGTTCAGGATGGACTAGCTCATGCCATGTACAATAAAGAAGTGCTTTTCGAAAACCTCCAGAAGCTCATCAAAGGGTCAAAGATACTGGGAATACCAATTCTCTGGACGGAGCAGAATCCCAAAGGCTTGGGTCCGACGATACCCGAGGTCGCCAATCTTCTATCCGACATCAGGCCGATAAGCAAGCTTAGCTTCAGTGGCTGTGGCAACGAGCGCTTTATGGAAGCTCTCAGGGCACTAAACCGAGATCAGGTTCTGCTTGCAGGCATCGAGGCACACGTCTGCATTTATCAGACGGCTGTGGATTTGGCAAATTTGGGATATGAGATTCAGGTTGTTGTTGATGCCGTTTCCTCAAGGACAAAGGAGAACAAATTGATTGGCCTTGAGAAAATAAGAGAAGTAGGAGTATCCTTGACAAGCGTCGAGACCGTTCTATTTGAATTGCTGAAGGTGGCAAAAGGGTCGCAATTCAGGGAAATTCTCAAGATAGTAAAGTAGTCGAATCACCCATGGGTAACATGAAGCTAAAGGGTAAAGTTCATAAGTTTGGCGCTGATGTAAATACCGATGTCATTATCCCGGCGCGGTATCTTAACATTTCTGAGCCGAAGGAGCTGGCAAAGCATTGTATGGAGGACATTGACTCTCGGTTTGTTGCCAGGGCCGAACCTGGAGATATTATTGTTGCCTCTACAAACTTTGGCTGTGGTTCCTCACGTGAGCATGCTCCTCTGGCTATAAAGGCTTGTGGCATATCCTGTGTCATTGCCCAGAGTTTCGCTCGCATCTTTTTTCGCAATGCCATAAATATTGGCTTGCCTCTTCTGGAGTGCCCTGAAGCGGTGAGTGGAACCGAGGCCGGTGATACACTGGAGGTTGATTTGTCCCGCGGTGAAATTACAAATATTTCCAAAAACAGGACATTTGTCGCCAGGCCCTATCCTGAATTTATGATGGGAATCATCACCGCCGGGGGACTGGTAGAATACACCAGAAGCAAGTTGAGGAGAAATCGTGTATAATTCACCCTCCCCTAGCCTCTCCCGTGAAGGGAGAGGAATTTTACAAGATATTAAGGGGGACGCTATAAGGTACGAAGGTAAGTAACATGGAATTTGATATCGCTGTTTTACCGGGAGACGGTGTTGGTCCTGAGGTTGTTGCTCAGGCAGTTAAGGTGCTACAGGCTGTCGGTGGGAAATTCGGGCATAAGTTCCACCTTCATGCCGGTTCAGTTGGTGGCATCGCTATAGACACTTCTGGCACGGCCTTGAGCGAAGAAACACTGAAGATGTGTAAGCAATGCGATGCAGTATTACTTGGTGCCGTTGGTGGACCGAAATGGGACAATCCGCTGGCTAAAGTCCATCCTGAGGACGGGCTTCTGGCGCTGAGGAAAGGACTGGGACTATTTGCCAATCTCCGTCCAGTGAAGGTTTTCCCTATGTTGATAAATTCCACAACATTAAAGCCCGAGGTGATCCAGGATGTTGACCTGGTGATAGTGAGGGAACTCACTGGTGGGCTTTACTTCGGTCAACCCAAGAAACGATGGCAAGATGATGGGGGAAGACAAGCTGTTGATACTTTACTTTATTCTGAAGGAGAGATTGAGCGGATATTGAGGGTTGGCTTTGAGCTGGCACGTAGCCGCTCCAGGAGACTGATCTCGGTGGATAAAGCTAATATTCTGGAGTCGTCTCGATTATGGCGGCAAATCGCCGTAGAACTTTCTACTGAATACCCTGATGTTGAACTGGATCATATGTTGGTTGATGCTTGTGCCATGCGGCTGATCCAGCGTCCCGCTGACCTGGATGTCATGGTCATGGAAAACATGTTTGGCGATATACTCACCGATGAGGCTTCAATGCTTGCTGGCTCTATGGGGATGCTGCCTTCAGCCAGTCTGGCGGGAATTCCCAAGGGCAGAACTTTTGGCATGTATGAGCCAATACATGGCAGCGCCCCACGCCGGGCAGGGAAAAACATGGCTAATCCCATCGCCACCATTCTAAGCGTGGCAATGATGCTTCGCTACTCCTTTGAATTGGAAGATGAAGCTCAGATGGTGGAAAATGCTGTGCTTGCTGTGCTTGAAGAAGGCTATCGCACCTACGATATAATGGAGGAAGGTAAGCTCAAGACAGGGACGAAGGAGATGGGCGATTTAATTGCCCGGAGGATAGAATGCCGATAGTGCAGCTTTATGACACTACTTTAAGAGATGGCGCTCAGCAGGAAAGGATTTCCTTTTCGGTTGAGGACAAGCTGAAGATTGCCCAGAAGGTGGATGAGCTGGGCATTGATTTCATTGAAGGTGGTTGGCCAGGCTCCAATCCAAAGGATACGGAGTTCTTTTCTAGGGCGAGGGATTTGAACTTAAGTCGCGCATTCTTAGTTGCTTTTGGCAGCACCAGACGTCCGAATTATAGCGTGGGGAAGGATGCTAACCT
>DAOUSX010000182.1 GCA_030627025.1 Dehalococcoidia bacterium | reverse complement strand
CGATGCCATAAGAGGTGATATCGAGAAAGTTTATCAGAAGTCCTTCGATTGCTTGATGTGTGGCTTATGTGCTGCTCGGTGTCCCCAGGGATTGCAACCTTATAATATTGCTCTGGCAGCGCGGCGTTTGAGGGGGGCTCACCTCACTGCTAGATCTCAGCATAATGTAGCTAGAATAAAGGAGATAGAGAAGGGTAAATTTGACGCCGAGATAGAGAAATTAAAGAAAGCTGACGAAGCTGAGTTGCGCCGCAGGTATGCTGCCCGGGAAATAGAGCCCGCTGTATAACAAAGTGGATGGAGGTTAATTAACATCATGCCATATCCGGCTTACATGGAAGAAAGCATTCATAAAGTAGCCGCTACAAGACCAAGGCGACTGGAAGAAACATTCTCCCGCATCCCTCAAGCTGAAAGAGAAGGTTTAGTGAGTGAATTCCATCCTGATTGCAGAAAGGAGTATTTCCGTAAGCTAAGAATAGGACCCAATAAAGGGAGTCTGGCACCTGATGAAATAGCTGACTTGCTGGAAGGAAATAGCCGCATCAACCCCGATGAAGTTAACCTTGACGACGTTGATTATGATGTTGATGTGTTAGTGATTGGCTGTGGAGGAGCTGGAGGTGCAGCTGCTCTTCTTGCTGAGGAGAATGGTGCCAGGGTGTTATTAGCCACAAAGCTACGTCTTGGCGATGCCAACACCATAGGTGCTCAAGCAGGCACCCAGGCAGCAGATAGACCAAATGACTCCCCTATCCTTCACTACTTGGATGTAATGGGGGGAGGACACTTTACAAATGACCCTGACTTGGTGGAGGCGCTAGTAAAAGATGCTCCCGGTGCAATTAGATGGCTGGAATCCCTGGGCGTCAACTGGGATAAAGAGCCAGATGGCTCATACCATGAGCTATCAGGAGGTGGCACGTGCAGGAGGAGAATGCACTCATGTCGGGATTACACCGGACTTGAGGAAATGAGGGTCATTCGCGATGAAATTCGCCAAAGACATATTCACGGAAGAACCCTGGATTTTGTGGAATTTCAGCCAGCAATAGAGTTAATACTGGATGACAAGAGACAAGTTGCTGGAGCAATACTGATGAACCTCGAAACCAGAGAGATGACTATAGTTCGTGCTAAGGCAGTGGTAATAGCTACCGGCGGAACAGGACGTATTCACATTCAAGGCTTCCCCACCACCAACCATTACGGTGCCACGGCTGATGGACTGGTATTGGCTTATCGAGTGGGATGCCCCCTGATCCACATTGATACCATGCAATATCACCCCACAGGAGCAGCTTTCCCGGTGCAAATTTTGGGGTTATTAATTACCGAAAAGGTAAGAACATTAGGTGCTCAGGTAATCAATCGCGATGGAGACCAGTTTGTTCACCCTCTGGAAGCACGCGATACTGAAGCTTCAGCCATTATTCGAGAATGCAAACAGCGTGGTAAAGGGGTAACCACACCAACGGGGGAGGTTGGAGTGTGGCTTGATTCACCAATGATTGACATCATACGTGGAAAAGGAACAATTGCCAGGGAATTGCCCGCCATGGTTCGCCAGTTTGCCCGGTTCGACATCGATATAACCAAGGAGCCAATGTTAGTCTATCCCACGCTGCACTACCAAAACGGAGGAATTATGATTAAGGCTGATGCCTCAACTCCAGTGCCAGGATTATTTGCTGCCGGTGAATGTGAGGGCGGAGTGCATGGCAGGAACAGGCTTATCGGCAACTCCACACTGGATTTATTCGTCTTTGGAAGAAGAGCAGGCAAATCAGCGGCTAAATGGGCAAAGGAAGTGAAGTTAGGTAAGCTTACTTTAGACCATGTGAGAAAATGGCAACGCGAGATTAAGGAAGCGGGATTAGAATCAAGGCCCGTTTCTCCAATGCTCCTGCCAAATTATGCCAAGCATGAAAAGCCTGTGCCCGGTTTTCAGCCATTAGGTGAGGCAACTGCCTATACGCCCTTTGGGGATGCTACATTACGCTGGATTTAAATGGAAGAGGTAGAATATGCCATTACGTGAGCAGAGAGACGT
Organism: Dehalococcoidia bacterium; assembly: GCA_030627025.1. GTDB lineage: Bacteria > Chloroflexota > Dehalococcoidia > GIF9 > AB-539-J10 > CG2-30-46-19. Next base: position 1,109 of record DAOUSX010000182.1, on the reverse strand, counting down.
CAAGGAAATCGAGGCCACTTTGAATAAAATCCTGAACATCAATAACCCGCCTGTAGCTCGGTGTCGTCTTGTGTCAACCGGGTTTAACCCCGGTCATGCCCTAAACATAATCGAGGATATCACAGGGCATAAAGAGTGTATCGGCTGTGGTAATTGCATAGATATTTGCCCCATCCTATTTCGCGAGCCATCACGACGTAATAAAACAGAACAACGAACATCAATGGCACTGGAAAGCATAGTTGCGGCAGATTGTGACCAATGCGATGCCTGTGTCTTGGCCTGCCCCCAGGTGGATACCACTATTAAGAACTACATCGTCAACCACCGCATGATTGAAGTTATGTCCCGACTGGAACAACGCATAGGAGATGAAGACGAGCCTGACCTGGATTTGTTCATCGAGGAAGCAATAACATGAGATTGCCACGCTTCGCCACAATGACATGAGAAATTCGGTTACCTGCAATATGCTATGCCCATGTTAAGCCATCTGGACACCAAAAAATTAGCGCACACTTTTGAGCTTGGACCGATAAGACCCCCCAGCGAAGCTCATTCCCTATTGATAAGAGCCACCAGGAACTGTCCCTGGAATAAGTGTCTCTTTTGCCCTGTTTATAAAGGGACTAAATTTGAGCTGAGAACAGTGGAGGAAATCCAGCATGATATTGAGGAAGCAAAAGATATCAGCGCTGGCATAAATGAAATAGCCTGGAAAATGGGCTACGGGGGTAGCATTAGAGAGGTAGTGGCAATGCTGCACGACCAACCCGAATACGGACAATGCGTTCGCAATGTTGCGCTGTGGCTCTTCGCTGGCAGTAAATCAGCCTTCCTCCAGGATTCCAACACCCTTATTATGAGAACTCCAGAGCTAGTTCAAGTAATTACTTTCTTAAGAGAAACCTTCCCCGCTATAGATAGAGTAACTGTCTATGGACGTTCGCACACCACAGCGAGAAAATCCCTGGAGGAATTGCGGGAACTTAAAGCGGCCGGCTTAGACAGAATCCATACCGGACTTGAAAGCGGCTATGACCCCGTGCTGACTTACATGCAAAAAGGGGTTACTGCTGAGCAACAGATTAACGGAGGGAGAAAGGTGG
>DAOUSX010000060.1 GCA_030627025.1 Dehalococcoidia bacterium | reverse complement strand
TTGCGCAGGTAGAACCACCGAAACCACCACCGATGATGACTACGTCGGCATCCATGCTCAATCAACAGCAAAATCCAAGCCTACCAGGCCTTCTTGTATACTCCTAATGTCTCTTGCGAGTCGACGACTGTTTTAGGATTATACACTATCGAGCCGTCGTAGAGAGAGGCTTCGGCACATTCTTCCAGCCCATCTTCGGGGACACCAACGTCACGAAGCCTTTGAGGAAGCCCCATTTTCTTAGTCAGTTTCCAAATGGCATTAGCTGCAGCTTCTCCTGCCTCCATATCGCTCATCCCGGCTTTTCTGACTCCCATAGCCTCAGCTACCATAGCATACCGGTCAGGGCATTCATCGAGGTTATACATTATGCAATGAGGAAGCAAGATGCCATTAGCAATGCCATGGGGGACGCCATACTTGCCGCCAACTGTGTGAACCAGTGCATGGACTATTCCTACCTGTGCATTACCGAAAGCGATACCAGCGATGGTAGCAGCGATTTGCGTTTGCCCCCGAGCGACTAAATCATCGCCTTTTTCCACACAGCGGGGCAAGTTGGTCGTTATCAGCCTGATGGCATGCAAGGCTAAGCCGTCAGCGATTGGCTCCCTCTGTAAGGAATGAATTGCCTCTATAGCATGACACAAGGCATCCATTCCTGTGGATGCTGTTAATTGCGGAGGCAACCCGGCCACAACTGTGGGGTCAAGAACGGCTACATTTGGGATAAGGTGAGTGTCACAAAATAATAGTTTTGTCTTTGCAGTATGGTCCTTAATCACCGCTGCATAAGTCACTTCGCTCCCCGTTCCTGTAGTGGTGGGGATCACGATGTGCGGAGTGACCGGGCGTACAAGCATCTGGAAGCCATCGTAATCACTCAACTTTCCTCCTTCCTTGAGGAGGATAGCCATCCCCTTAGCGGTATCGATAACACTCCCACCACCTATGCTCACCAGAACATCAACTCCCTTCCCTTTGGCAAATTCATAGCCGTTCTCCACAATATGCACTCCGGAATCCTGCGTGCACTGGTCAAAAATGCCTCCGCACTTATCGCCCAGAGCCTTTTCCAGCCTTTCCACCAACCCTGCTTTCTTAATTCCTTCATCAGTTACAATCAATGCCTTCGCTCCCCCAAGCTCATCCACCTCCGCCGCAACATCGTCCACGGCATTTTCCCCGAAGATAATCTTGGTGGGACTACGATAAACAAAAGAAAGCTCACTGGTGTAAGCCATATCAACACCCCCTTCAAGAATTCCTGACTATTTTCCCGCCTAAGCGGTTGCTAAAACCCGAAGTGTTCCCTGAGCTGTTTAACATCAGCTCTAAACTTCTCAATTTCGTCCTTGCTGAGTTCATCAGGCCACACAGATTCAAACAGCCCGGTACAGTCCGCCAACCTCTTAGACGCCTTTACATGCCTGACTACGTTAGCCATATTTCCCTTCAGCTTTATTTTACCCAGCATGGTAGCCTTAATAGCATCTGTCTTACCTTTAGCCACAGCTTTCCAGGTATCGATGCTACCGGTCATAACATACGGCGCCTTCGCAGCTTCTTCTTTGGGAAGGATTTTCACAGACTTGCAATCACCATGCCACAGGTCCAGCACCACAGAAATGTCTTCGTCTAGCCCTACCTCGGGCTTTGCCTGGAGCACCAGGGTAACGGCACCTTCCCAGGTCTTGGCTGCCGCTCTATACTCGGCATCGCCGTCAACAATTTCCCCAAATATCTGCCCCCACTCTGGAGTCGGCACTATGGGCTTGGGGTGGGATTTACGCCTTTCCCCGACCACCTTCTGGTACTCTTCGTCCCATTCCTTCGTTCCATACTTAACCGGCATAATGTCACCTCCCTTTCTGATTTTATTATTTGCCTGAAGTATATAACCTTCGAGCTAAATCGGAAAGCCCGACATCCTCCAGCTTCTCTCGGGAAGGATAGCCATTGGCACTGAATTTTCTCAATTCATAATACTCCTTGCGCATCAATTCAATGTCCGGCACGGAGCCCGCAGCGGCACCTTCGTTAACAGGTGTCAAAATCTTTTTGGGCAGTCGGTCATCAGCAGCGGTAACGCCCATTAAGTTGTTCAATCCCCTTTTTAGAAGCCAGACCCTTTCCCCACACTCCATAAGTTCATCGAGACTATAGTCAAAACCAGTGGTAGTCCTCAAAAATTCAACAAGGTCATTCACCTTAAGGCAAGCCATGACAAAAACGCAGAACACCGCTGAGGAGCAAACCATGCCTAGATTCTCAGAAATCATAGTCATCTCGGCCTTACCCTCACTGGCTTGTCCGTCGTAATCCTCCTGTAGCCCAACAATTTCTGGGTAAACAACCTGACCCTGCTCAACAAAGTAGGCCATGTGCTGCATATGACAGGCACCTCTATTCGACATTGCATAGGCTAGCCCCATACCGTGGTAGCCTCGGGGGTCATGCATCGGTGCCTCCAGCCCTTTCACCTCAACAGCAAAATCCGAGGCATTCTTTCCAATCTTCTTTGCCGCTGCTCTGGTTCCCTCTGCCAAAGTATCTCCAAAACCCTCCCTCCGGGCAATCTTCTCCACCACTTTAAAGATGCTCTCCATATCTCCCCAGCTAAGCTTAATCCCTTCGGTATCATTCTCAGTTATCAACCCATTTTCAAAACAATCAATGGCAAAAGCAATGGTAGAACCGCAGGATATGGTATCAAGACCATATCTATTGCACATTTCATTTATCTTAATAACCGCTGCCAAGTCGTTATTCATAATCAATGTCCCGAAGGTGCAGCAGGTTTCATACTCCGGTCCAGCTTGTTCTTCCCCTTTGTAGGGCCCCTCCTTGACATGAACCACTCTTTTACAGGCAATGGGACAGGCATAACAGGCATGAGTCCTGGCTAAATATTGCTCACTATATGCTGGACCGCCCAAAGCCTCACTGCCCTCAAGATTCTCACCCAATGACCAGTTCTTGCTGGGCACATCCCCGGTCATCATCCCCAACGGCAAACCAGCATCGGTACCCATAGAATGGAGTGACTGAGCAACCATGCTATCTTTTATTACATCCAGCGCTGCGCGGCGTGCCTTATTGTAATCTTCGGGCATGGCTATACTAGCCTTTGCTGTACCTCTCACCACAACAACCTTTAGCTTCTTGGAACCCATGACAGCACCCAGCCCACATCTTCCAATAGCATCGGCCTTGTCATGAATCATGGCAGCATACTTCACCAGATTTTCACCAGCCTGACCAATAGCTAACACCCTCACTTTCCTTCCTCCACCAATCTTATCCGTCAACATATCAGTTGTTTCATAGGCATCTTTACCCCAGAGGTCTGCGGCATCACGAATCTCCACTTTGTCGTCATCGATGAAAAGGTAGACCGGTCTATCAGAAGCACCTTCAATAATAACGCCATCCCATCCAGCAAACTTTAGCTCTGGACCAAATGTGCCACCGCAGTTCCCCTCCCCCCAGATATTGGTTAATGGTGACTTAGCGCTGACATTAAAACGACCAGCACCAGGAAGGTTGGTGCCCTGCAAAGGACCGGTCATGATAAACAAAGTGTTCCGGGGAGATAGTGGCTCAACCTGAGGGGAAACTCTATCAAGAAAGAGCTTAGCTGCTAATCCGCTGCCGCCAATGAACTTCCGCAAGGTCTCATCATCCACGCTCGTTTGAGAAATCTTCCCCGAAGTTAAATCGACTTCCAGAATCCTGCCGGCATATCCTCCTTTTGCCATTCTTAACACCTCCTTTCAGCTTTTACAGAGTCTCACATTCGTAAAAATATCGGGCAACCTCCATCAAGTCCAATTGTTTTCCCCCCAGCCAGAGCTGCAACATCTTCGAGTCCCTCCAGTGCTTTTCAATGTCACCTTCCCTGGTATAGCCGTAAGAGCCCATAAGCTCCATAACACGCCCGGTATGGTTCACCGCCATATCGCTAACGAACATAGAACAGGCCCTTGTCTTAGCCACAATTTCCTGAGACCATGGTGGACCATAAACATCAGGAGCATCCACCATATGAGCCACGGTGTAGGAGTAAGTTGACGCCGCTTCAATAGCAATGGCAAGCTCAGCCAGAATGACAGCATTCATGGAATGTTCCTTCAGCGGCTTGCCGGCAACCACCCTCTCGCTGGTATACTTCTTGATTATCTCATAAGTGTTTTTCAACACCCCTAAGGAGAAAGCAGCAGTCCCCAGGTTTCCCATTGTGACAATCTCGTTAAAGCATTTCACCGTCCACTCAACAGGTTGAGCGTTGTACCTCAAAGGAACATGCACATCATCAAAGTATATATCGGTACTCATATCTGCAGCCATTCCCGCTTTATGATAAGCCGGCCCCACCGAAACCCCTTTGGCATCTGCGGGGACATATATCAACCTCAGTCCCTCCTCATCTTTGCCCTCATCGGTGATGCACAGAACACAAAAAAGGTCTGCTACCTTTCCTGAGTTTGTAGGCCACTGCTTATGTCCATTTATAACCCATTCCTGTCCACTTCGCTTAGCGGTGGTGCGAATAGTCCTTCCATGCATACGCCCGATGTTCTCTATATCAGCCCCACTCTCAGGCTCGGTCATGGCATAACAGCCCATGTAAAGCTCATCTCCACAATACCTGGGACCAAACTCATTGCATAGCTCCATATTCCTGTGGGGAAGCTGGGTTATAGGTATAGCTGGCCAGAGGGAACAAGCACAGGCGACCGCAAACCCGGAATCAGCCCGACCAAGCTCTTCGAAGATCCTTACTGTGCCCACCCCGGTGACTCCCAAAGAGCTGATGTCAAGCCCGCCAACATCCACAGGCCATACCGTCCTGTTTAACCCGAAGTCAACCATTATTTCCTTTAACAGAGGCCTAACAAGCTTGTGTTCTGCCCAGTCCTCGTCTATCTTTCTCCTTATGGGCATATACCTGTCATCCACCCATTCCCTGATAGACCTGCCCATATCATCAATTAGTGGCGGAATCAGCTCCTTTGGACGAGTGAAATCATCTATAGTCGGCATTTAATACTCCTTTAAGATTTTCTCCCACCCAGAATCATGTCGAACTGAATACAAGCAATTACCTCGACCTTCCCCACCTTCGCACCCGTTAGTGTAGTGGCTGTAGCATTGTCCCGTCAATAGGACAACGTTTAACTTTATCCCACAGGAAAGGCTTTCTCGGCGAAGCGGAGAGACTTCAGGGCAAAGCTTCTCCGTTTGCCTTTCAGCAACTTTTGCCCGACGCGCTTTATGTCTGACCCCCGCAGTGCTTCACCGAATTCCAGGGGCATATATTTCGAGAGACAGGGCTTGCCCCGGCAGAGCCAGATAGTTCTGTTTCTCGGCTGAAGAATAAACGAATAAAGCGTCTCACCTTCGGCCATGGCGTCCAATGCCCTTTTTAATCGAAACCGACGCAGATACCAGCCGTAATTCCATAAATGGCAGCAGATAGTGGAATCGTCCACGATTCCTGTTTGGGGAACTTCGAAATCAGGCAGCAGGCTGTAGTTTTTCCCATGGTCGGAGGCAAAATGTATCACAGTTTCCAAATCAAATTTACCGGCATATTCCCTGGCTAGTTCCCAGGCACGCCATAATCGGGCGTAGCTGCCTGCTATCGCCCTCTGCCTATCAGGTTCAGCACTGCCACAGAGCTTCCTGTCCAGGTACTGGTGGTGGTTTGTCTCCACCATAACGCCGCTTTCATCAATGGGTCTAACAGTAATATGGTTCTTGCTATATTCTATGGTAACGGCATTGCCTTGCTCATCTGCCCACATGGAGTTCAAATTAGCGAATATCGCCGCACTATAGCCGGGGAGAACAAGCCTATTGCTCTCAGTGTAAAGTTGAGATACCTCGTCCACCGCGGAGCAGGACGATAGCGCCCTCTGAATTATCTCAAGAATGGTCACCCCTTCCCCATCGCCATCCTTCATGCCTACAGCATTCCCTACAAAGCATAAGCCCTTCTCGTTCATCATACCGATGTGCAGCCAGCCAGGGATGCCCCAGGCTACATAGTTATACCCTCCTGAATTGGTAACGAAAAAGCGGAATTTATTAAAGATTAGCTTGGCGGGGCGGAGAATATCGAAGTTCCATAAAAGATATATTTCGCCGTCTTTAGTCGCCGGCGGGACAGCAACAAGCGTAGTGCAGCCCATATCTATTGATTACAATACCTTAATCCCAGCCCGCAGTGCAATATCCTCTCTTGCCCCTTTCGAGCATAGTCAGATGGCTTACTGTGAACTCTACTAACAAAAATGCTGAAGGCATATCATCGAAAAAGAGCTAACCCCTCAGGGGGATTGAAACGCTGGAGACCATATTGAGTGATATACTGTTAATTTGACCTGAGCGTTAGTGGTAATGTCAGTAACATTAACTAAAAGGAGGTAAAGCTTTATGAAACAGCTAGAGGATTACCGGAGTGCAGGCGAGGAGTTATACCAGAAATTGCGGATTAACACCTTTCCCGTGGCTGTAAAATATATAAAAGCTATT
>DAOUSX010000022.1 GCA_030627025.1 Dehalococcoidia bacterium | reverse complement strand
GGAATGGAAATGAAGTGGGGAGACAGTAAAGCTATTGTTGGCCTTGTTGAAAAAATCGCCAAAAGAGAAGGAGCGGGAGACATCTTGGCTGAAGGGGTGAAAAGAATAGCGGAGAAATTCGGTGTCTCCAGAGACGAAGCTGTACATGTAAAGGGGTTGGAGATTCCAATGCATGACCCCAGAGCGTTTTTCGGAATGGCTGTGGATTACGCCACATCACCTCGCGGCGCATGCCACACGAAGGCAGATTACTATATGGTTGATATGGGGCGGGGTGTCCTTGATGCCGGGGTTAACCCTGGAGATAGATTTGAATCATCTGAGGATAAGGGTGCTATGGTAGCCAGATACCAGAATTTGAGGGACCTGTTCAACTCACTCCCATTGTGTACTTTTTCACCCATAATATCGCCTGAGCATATAGCAGGATTATTAAACGCAGTTACCGGGTGGGATTTCAATCTTGATTCCCTTACGATGGCAGGAGAGCGAAGTTTCAATGTAAAACGTATGATCAATATCAAGCTTGGTATCACCAAGGAGGATGATAAGCTCCCAAAGATAGCCACAGCACCACTCTCCGAAGGAACATCACAGGGCAAGGAACCAGATATGGAAACTCTAATGCGCGGGCACTACAAAGAACGGGGATGGGATATAAAGACGGGTAAGCCAACGAAGGAAAAATTGCAACAGCTTGGACTTTCTGAGATGATAAAGGAGATATAACTTGTAGTCACAAAATGTTAACCAACTGACTTGAAATCTAGTAATCATGGCAAATTAAAATCCAAAACCTTTTTTGTTTGCCAGCAGTGTGGCAAGCAAAGTCCTAAATGGTTAGGCCGCTGTCCCGATTGTGGCGCATGGAATAGCTTTGTAGAAACAACAGTCAGTCCATATCGTGCCGCTTATAGTAGGCCTGCGCTTAAGGGGAATAAACCCCAGGAACTCTCCACTGTGGAGAGGAGCACGCTTTCCCGCCTCAGCCTCGGTTTCTCTGAGATAAACCGCGTTCTGGGAGGTGGTTTGGTGCCTGGGTCCGTAGTGCTCATCGCCGGAGAACCAGGAATAGGCAAATCGACACTATTACTTCAAGCCTCAGCAATGATGGCTAAGGACAAAAGGCCGACATGTTATATCTCCGGGGAGGAATCTGTTAGTCAAGTTAAACTCAGGGCTGAGCGGCTAAACATAAACGGTGAAGGGCTTTTCTTCCTGTCTGAAACCGACATGGCTATTATCATGGAGCACTTGGACCAGATTTCACCCAAATTGGTGGTCATTGACTCCATCCAAACTATGTACCTGGAAGATATCTCGGGGATGCCTGGTAGTATCTCCCAGGTGCGTGAATGCGCATCGAGGATAATGAGATGGGCAAAGGAAAATAATGTGCCTGTATTGCTTACTGGTCACGTGACCAAGGACGGTTCTATCGCTGGTCCTGGAACGCTGGAACACATAGTCGATGTAGTGCTTTATTTCGAAGGTGAGCCTTTCGGCAGCTACCGTATGCTGCGCGGTATTAAAAATCGCTTCGGCTCCACTAATGAGGTTGGACTTTTCGAAATGGGCAATAGTGGGTTAGTGGAAGTAGATAACCCGTCTCAAGCTTTGTTGTCCAGGCATACCGATGCCACAGTCGGCTCAGTAGTAGTGCCTACTCTTGAAGGGAGCCGCCCCTTGCTCGTGGAGCTACAAGCTTTAACTACACCAAATAATTTTGGTCCGCCAAGACGTATCGCCAACGGCGTTGATTTTAACCGCCTGCTTCTAATCATCGCTGTGCTTACCAAACGTGCTGGACTACGACTTTTTAACCAGGATGTTATCGTCAACGTCACCGGTGGATTAAGGCTCAATGAGCCAGCGATTGACCTTGGAATTGCCTTAGCTATTGCTTCTAGCTTTAGCGACCGTGTCCCAATTTCAGGTTCAATCGTGCTCGGTGAAATAGGACTAAATGGAGAACTCAGAACTGTGCCACAGGTAGAAAGACGAATCGCTGAAGCAGCTAGACTAGGTTTCAAAACTTGCCTCCTCCCCAGACCCTCCCAAAACCCCGTGCTTAACCACGCCGATATTCAGCTGCTCGAAGCTAACTCTTTAGGCCAAGCCCTCCGATTAGGGCTTACCAAGAAAATCAACAGGGAAACAATCAATGGTGAATAAAGCCCCCCAACTAGGAGTCATCATAGCCGCTGCAGGCGACAGCCAGAGAATGGGTAACCTGAATAAAATCTTTGCCCCTCTCAAAAACAAACCTTTGTTAGCTTGGTCGATAGATACCTGCCAAAAATGCCACTTGATTAACCGGATAGTTATTGCGCTGAGAAGCGATGATCTAGAGTTAGGACAAAAATTAGCCAGAGAAAGAGAATGGACTAAGGTCACTGATATATACCCTGGTGGTCCATTACGTCAAGATTCCGTAAAGCGAGGCCTGCATAAACTAGTAAGCTGTGACTGGGTTATGATCCATGATGGAGCACGTCCTTTCCTAACTCTGAATCTAATCCAAAAGGGATTGGAGGCGGCGAGAGAAACTGGAGCAGCTATAGCTGCGGTGCCAGTTAACGAAACGATTAAACTTGCCAATGACGCTGAAATAATTGAAAAAACCCTGCAACGCAGCGAGCTATGGATAGCACAAACCCCACAGATGTTTAAATTTGAGATAATAACAAAAGCCTACGAAGAACTCACAGAAGAAGTGACTGATGATGCTGCTGCCGTGGAGCGTCTTGGCTGTAAGGTAAAGCTTTTCCCGGGCACACATCATAATATAAAGATAACTACCCCTGCCGATCTAGCTTTAGCGGAGGTCATTGTTAGCGATGTTGAGAGTGGGTATCGGCTATGATTGCCATCCCCTTGTTCCAGAGCGTAAGCTAATCCTGGGAGGAGTTTACATTCCTTTTGATAAAGGCTTATGGGGACATAGTGACGCTGATGTAGTAGCCCATGCCATAATTGATGCTTTATGCGGTGCTGCTGATTTAGGCGATATTGGCACCCAATTCCCGCCAGAAAACCCAGCGTATGAAAATATCTCCAGCTTAACTCTGCTGAGCAAAATCGCTGAACAAATAAGTAGAAAGAAATTCAAGATAGTCAACATCGATGTTACCATCATTGCTCAACATCCCAAACTATCTCCTCTCACCTCCGAAATGAGGAAACAAATCAGCCATTCCCTGAATATCAAACCATCCCAGATAACGGTAAAAACCACTACCACCAATGGTTTAGGGTTCATCGGGAGAGAGGAAGGAATAGCTGCTCAATCTATTGCTTTAATCCGCGGGGAAACTTAGCTTATCACCATATCGTAACCGGGTTTATTACCTTGCCAATAAATTATAAATTTGACCGCTCTTCCTTCAACTAAATGCATCTCGCTTTCACTGCGAAGTCTCCCGAAATCCATCATTTCCAAAAATGCTTTAAGAAGCTCAATTTGCCTGGTAAGCTCTTTATCCTCTGGTTCATTCCTCATATACTTGTTTACCAGATTCCAGTATGCTTCTTTGGCCACAGTCTCGATGCAGTGAGAAAGTGAAGGAACAAGTTCTATACTACACATATTTTAAGTTATACAATGCCCGCTCATTGTTTTCAAATGGCAAGACCATTTTTGCGATAATATTGCAATTCACCTGCCAGCAGGGTAACATCCCTTTGAAGCAATGGAGCAAATTTGGGCACCCTGGCGAATAGAATACATACAAAAGGCTAAGGAAGAAGGTTGCCTTCTTTGCCAAAAACCCAGAGAGAATGATGATGAAGCGAATTTCATCCTCTACCGGGGACAGAGAAATTTCATGATGCTAAATGCCTTTCCCTATAACCCGGGGCATGTGATGGTCGCACCTTACCGACATGTGGCAAACCTTCAAAATTTGACCGACGATGAAGCAAAGGAGCACTTCATCATTATCAAAAAAAGCATTGAACTTCTAACAGAGGTATTGAAGCCCGCTGGCTTCAATATTGGGCTAAATCTGGGTAGGATTGCTGGGGCTGGCATCGAAGGGCATCTCCATACCCATATAGTACCTCGGTGGGAAGGCGATGTTAATTTTATGCCGGTACTAAGTGACACCAGGGTTATCTCAGAGGCGTTGGCTGATACTTATCGGAAGCTAAAGGTAAGGTTAACCTAATTGTTATTCCCATTGAGGATAAGAACCCAGTATTTTAACAAAAGTGGCTTCCCGAGTTAGTTCCCCCATCGCTTCCTGATAAACCTTACTACCCAGCCCGCCTTCAAAATCAACGTAGAATATGTATTCCCAAGCCTTGTTTTTGCTTGGCCTTGATTCTAATTTCGTCAGGTTTATATTCCTGGTGGCAAAGATCCCCAACACAGAGTAGAGTGCACCAGGCATGTTCTTGGTACCGAAGACCAGAGACGTCTTGTTCTTCTGTCCTAGCCTAGCTTCTTGCTTGGAAATGGCGAAAAATTTAGTATAGTTATCCCTGTTATCTTCTATTCCATGAGCTAAAACCTGTAAACCATAAATATCAGCAGCCCTTTCGCTAGCCACGGCAGCACACTCCTTCAATGCGCTTTCTTTTATCATCTTGGCACTGCCCGCAGTGTCGTAGCCAGGTATTATGTTGAGCCCGAGTTTTCTTAAAAATTGTTCACACTGAGCCAGGGCTTGAGGATGCGAATAAATCGTGCTTATACTACTTACACTTTCGCCAGGTAAGGCCATTAAACAGTGGCTTATCCTGAGGATAATTTCAGCAAATATATTAAGGGGGTATTCTAGAAGCAAGTCATAGGTTTCGTTGATGCTGCCTGCTTGCGAATTCTCCACTGGTACTACCCCAAAATTAGCTCTATCTTCCAACACCGCCTGGAAAACATCCCTAAGTCGAGCACAGGGTGAAAGAGCAATATCCTCCCCGAAGAACTTTACCACGGCGTCTTCGCTAAAAGCGCCTCTTTCCCCTTGAAATGCGACCTCAGGCATCGTGATTAACTTTCCCTAAATATAGCTTGAAACAAGCTTATACTCTCAGTGGGAACCAAGCAGATGAGTTGATCACCCTCCCTTAAGACAGTATCCACAGTTGGTATCTGAGATTCCTCTCCATGGGAAATGACCGAGGATATAACAGAGCCCAATGGCAATGATAGCTCCCCAATTGGCTTTCCCACTGCTGGCGAATTCTTTCCCACCCTCACAAGCACAACTTCCAATCCCTTATCTCTAATGCTAAATAAGCGGGTCAACGGAAAGAGCATGGTCTCCGCTTTAATATGCTCCGAAATCAGGTACACAGCGTCTACAACGCACTCTATTCCTAATTTAGCAAATATCTTCTCATTCCTGGGAACGTTAATTCTAGCGATAACTCGAGGAACACTAAACTTTTCCTTAGCTATCTGACACGCTGCCAGGTTATCCTCATCCTCACCAGTGACGGCGATAACCATCTCGGCTCTGGTTATCCCCCCCTTGTCCAAAATGGCTATCTCCGAAGCGTCACCATGCAAGCATATGTCCCCAAGTCCCTCCTCAATGTGCTCACACTTCCCGGCATCTTTTTCGATCACCAATACTTCATGCCCCTCATCAAGCAATTGCTTACACAGATAATGCCCGACCTCCCCACCACCAACGACTATAACGTACATCTCCCCCCAGTTACCCTTCCAGTCTTTCTTTTAACATGCGAACAAATACTCTTGTGGGGCTAATAGCTTCAAGACCTAGGCCGCCGTAAAAGTCCTCTCGCAACGGGTCATAGATTCGACATAATACCCTGGGAACATCGAATATCTGCTTGGCAATTTGAGCTGCCATAGCATTCCGCTCATCATCGCGGGTCACTGCTACAAAGGCATCAGCTTGCTCCATACCTGCTTTCGTAAGTACCTCCTCATCAGTGGCATCTCCCAAAAAAGCCATACCGCCAAAGTCAGGCGGTAATTCGTCAAAACTAGCACTATCTACATCAATAACGGTTACTTTATGCCCCTCAGCATCGAGTAAATGAGCCAATTCAGCCCCTATACGTCCACAGCCCATAATAATTACGTCCACTGTTTAACTTCAAGAAATGGAGTCTCGATATAATAAGACTCGACAAGGAGCTTCTTTCAACACATAATAGACAGCCTTGCCCAGATCGGGTATACCATGTGCTTTCTTATAGCTAGTCGCCATTATTATCAAATCTATCTCTCTTTCCACAGCCTCATTGACAATAGCTGGTCCAGCATCTCGAGCCTGGAGCAGATCGGTCTCTACTTCATAATCCACGTCAACAGCAGTATCTTCAGCGTGTGTAAGTATTCTGTCCGCTTCATCAGTCTTTGAATCGATCTGACTATCCAAAGGGAGGCTTCGCTCTACCTCAATAATATAAACAGCGTAAACTTTCGCTTTAGACTTTCTAGCTAAACTGCAAGCTAGCTTTATGACTTCCTCATCAACGCCACTACCATTTGTGGGCACTAAAATGTTCTTTATCTCCATCATCAAACCGAGATATTAACCTGCTATTCTTTTTTAGTCAACAGGCAATTTAACTTCCTTAGCCGAATGGATTAACGGTAACCGCTTTCGATAGCGAAATACGAGGTAAAAAATAAGTCCAAAGATCATCCAGCCAAATCCAACCCAGCGGGCATAAGGTTGCGTTATGACTACCGCGAGCCAAATAGCACTGGTAGCCACCAGCCCCAGGATGGCAGTTATCGGCAGTTCATATCCCTTGATCTTGATATTCACCCGAAGCTTAAAGGGACGAGAAAGTTCAGGATGCTTCATCCGCAACCTGAGTATAGAGGCATGAGCGAGACTGAAAGCCAGGAGAGAACCAAAAACATACAGACCACCCAATATGATAAAGGTCTCTGGAGCAAAGAATCCCGGAATGAGAAGCAAGATAGCCACCACGGAGAATAACATTATAGCCTTGTAAGGTGTCTTAAATTTATGGTGAACTTTCGATAATGTCAACGGGATGAGCTGGAACCTCCCCAGGGAAAAAGTTAACCTGGAAATGCCCATAAGCCCAGCATTGGTAGCGATAATCAAAATGCTTGTTGCTAACAGCGCTACCAATATGGGCAGGAGTTTGAGAATGCCTCCAAAAAAAGCGGTAATGACGATAATCCCCGCCGGGCTCGATGACAATCCTGCAGCTATCTCCTCAGGGACTATAGCTACAGAAAGCCCATGTGCGATGCCAGCTATAGGGTCTCTTGCCCATTCTGAAGCCATCTCGATCGGTGTCATAGTGGAGAAAGCCGCTACCGATATGCCACTGAATAGAAGCATCACCACGACTATCATCAAGATCAATGCTCTAGGGGCAGTTATCGTGGGGCGTCTTGTTTCCTCGGAAAGCTGTGAAATTGTCTCCACACCGGTGTAAGCCAGCGTGGCTACAGCAATGCCAAGAATTAGACCTTGCATTGAAGGCCAGTTACTTATAACGTTATGAGAAAAGATTTGAGGATGAGGAGCGAAAATGAACAAGATGGCCAAGAGTATGATAATTATCAGTGTAATTACATCCAGTAGAGCGAAAAAGGTATTAAGGATTGACGACTGCTTAACGCCGATGACATTCAGGCACATCAGGGAAAAAACAATTCCCATAGCCACAGCCGTGCCAACTATTGGATCCCCAAGCTGCCCCCAGAAATATCCCAGGTAGGCAGGGGCAGTATAAGCAGAAATAGCGATGGTTACGATATAACTAAATGCTAATGCCCAACCAGCCACAGAGGCGAACAAATCATTAAATCCATGGCGAGCAAAGCTGGCTGAACCACCAGCCTCTGGCATCATCGCTGTGCCCTCAGCATAAGAAAGGGTGGTAAAGATGAAAAAAATACCGGCAATAAGTAAAACTACAGGGGTTGCCCCCAGAGCGACTAAAGCTACAAGCCCCAGCGCATAGTAAATGGATGAACCAACATTGCCGTAGCCAGCACTGAATAAACCAAATGCCCCCAGGACGCGTCTTAAAGGATGAGCTTTGGCTCGGGGACGGCGTATAAACTTGTCTCCCAGCTTGGGTCGCCAATCAGTATCCAAAATAAAGCCCTACCATGTATCGATGGTTATTTTATTGCTGGGCGATTTTAGTTTACCCCTCAACCACTGTCAACACTAATCCCTCTCTTTAGCTCCTCTAGCCATGCCATCGATTTAACCTCCCCCTGCAAAAGATACGTTATATACTCCTGCATTAACTGCCTCACTTCTGAAGATAGCTTTGAAGACATTTTTACCCGGCTGGCAGTAGCATAGTCGCAATCCTGCCACAGCCGAAGAACTTTTAATGCGTCAATTGAAATAGCGCGAGAGGCAAATTCCGCATGATCACATTCAGGGCATAGTGCTCCTCCCTGGCCAGGACTAAAAAAATTGAGCCCCGGCTTAAGAGATGAACTACAGACAACGCATTTACGCAACTGAGGGCGATAGCCAAGATGATGAAGAAGCTGAAGTTCGAAATACCGTAGTACAGTTTCGTCACCATTGCTCAGAGATAGATTCTTCAAGGTATCAAGCAGTAAATCAAATAATGGCTGGTTGGGGCTACCCTCAGTAGTAAAAACATCAATGAGCTCTAAGATGTAAGAACCACAAGAGATGCGCCATAGATCGCCTTTCAAGCTCGAGAATCCATCCATAGTCTGGCTTTGAGTGATAATATCCAGGTTACGTCCCTTAGCCAGCATTAGCAAGCTATAATTGGGAGGTTCTACATT
>DAOUSX010000159.1 GCA_030627025.1 Dehalococcoidia bacterium | reverse complement strand
GTCATTCCCAATATCTCATTATCAATTATGAGCTTCTCATAACTCATGGTGAGCGCAAATTCCATTAACCCGGCGGCATCATGGATGAAGTTGGCGCCAGCCAGAGCACAAAGCAATGTTGTGATAGAAGATTCGTAGCCACACTGAGCATCGATGACATTGGAGTCGGTCATGCCCCCGGTAGCATAAAAGGGCAACTCATAAAATTGCGCCATCTGGGCACCAGCAGCATTTAACAAGCCCATTTCGACAGAGCCTGTGATATACTTCATATCCCGCAAGTCTGTGCTGCTAGCCACAGAGCCATAGATAACCGGCGTACCTGGGTTAGCAAGCTGGCTGATTATCACTCCAGATAAAGAATCGACAACCTGCACCACTAAAGTTCCAGCTAAGGTCACCGGAGAAGTGGCTCCACACAGAGGCTCTGCAGGGCATACCGCTGGAATCCCCGCTTTAGCTATAGCTACCAGCATATCACCATATAGATAATCAATTTTAAAGGGACTAATACTGCACGTTACCATGGATATGATGGGTCTCTCCCGAAGCCGACTTTTGGTGCCAGCAACGATTTGAGCCATTTTTATAACTTGCTCTATACCTTCCAGAGTATAGACTCCGCCCATAATATGTTTACTGGTGTTATCCAGACCAGCGAAGAAACGATTAACGTCAACCTTCTCCACCGGCACATCAGTGGGATAAACAGGCAACATAAAGATATGAATATTTTCTAAATCATCTACCAGTTTGGCAAATTCCTTTAAGTCATTAAGTGTGGCTACCCTTTTATGTCCATTCTTTCTGTCAATTACATTAAGGGCGGTGCCCCCGGTACCTGCGTGGACACTGGTGCCACCTAAGACTATGTTATGTTTCCTGTCCCTTGCGTATAATGTGACTTCGGACGGAGCTTTGTTAACCAAGTCCATGACCGTATCGCGAGGAATCGTCACACGCCGAGTATGTTCATCTACCTGAGCATCAGTATGTTTAAATAAATCAAGAGCCTCCCTGGAATTTACCTCGATACCAACTTCCTCAAAAACCCTCATCGCTGTCTCATGAATTTTCTCTATGGATTCTTGTGATAAAGGCTTGTAACTACCGCCCTCTATTCTCTTCCCGATCATTGGGCAAATTCCTCCCTCCGGGTGGGACAACTCTTCCTATTACAAAAGCGACATGCAGAGAAGGTATTACAGGACTTCCCCATGCCTATAATGCCTGACATGGATTTGCAAGGTACCATTAAACACGTGTCGGTTAAATTAACCCCGATTGATTTACCATCAAGTCCTCTGAAGAGCTCCTTCTGCTGAGTAGTATCCCAATCGCAATAGCCAGGACTATAACGCCAGCTCACCTTATCGCCATTTGCTGCAGCGATGCCTTTAATCACAATTTCAAGCCAATCCGCTACTTTTTCTACTGCTACTGACCCCGCAGCATCCAACACTGATGCCTTGAGAATCAATCCCTCCTTTGTTAGTTGAGCAACTTCCTTCTCTAATGCTTCGCCTATAGTTACTACGAATAGGGCAGCCTGGCTGCAACCAGAGAACATCCGAGCAAGCTTATAGGATGTAAAGAGTAGTCCATCCACCGAGATAGTAGAATTACCAACACTCGTTATGGGCTTAATCGTATAATAGGCCGCAGGCTTAATAAGTTCATATGCTTGGCATATTTGACTATCTACTAGAGACAATACCTCTGACCGCGGACACTGTTCGCTTTCGTAGCCTAAGTAGTGGCGGATATCAACTTCATCTATCTCTGTTTTGATACCCTCTTGTATGATTTTAGTTGAACTAAACTTCATGCTATCCTTCGACTTCATCGCTATGCATAAATTCCTTTCTCATAATAAACGAGCGCAGACACCTTTAAGTGAGGGAAAAATGCTGCTCAAGTTAAGTGAGGTGATTTATAGAACTTTGAGGCTTTGAGGATAGAGTGCAAGATATTATGAGTTGAATATACATAAAAAATTGCTATATAGTATGCCTTCCTGCTATGTGCATACCTAATCCCAAAAGTTCCCTCCTTTTAGTTCTAGATAGTACGTCTACTGCTACTTTCCCAAACCCAACATGGTATGACACATTAGTAGTGTCTTGACAATATTAACATATTGTAGCGTATCCTTGTCAAACAGGTGTACTCGTTCATATGATTGGTGACACCTCACCTTGCAGATGATTGTGAGTTGAACAAAACATCGGTTTGTTACCTGACAGTGTGCTCAGTTGCGGGCTGGGGGCTTTGTTGCTACAATTACCTTTGATGAAAGACTATGGGGCTAGGTAGTTAAGCTGAAAGCTAGTTCAAAAGTTCTGTCTGTTGTAACCCCAGCTCCAGTAAAGCAAACATAAATTTAAGGGGGAGGAGCAATATGAAGAGAATAATCTCAGACAAACTTGTCAAGCTCGTTGAGGACAATGCTGAGCGGATTGCCCAAAAATGGTGCAGTGCGGTGAAATCACATGCTGCTACTCCTACCTATCATTCTCTTTCTGAAAAGGAGTGCCTTTATCAGGCAGAATCTATTTATCGCCAATTGGGACATTTGCTCGATTATGAGACACCCAGGGAAGAGCTCAACCAATGCTTAATAGGATTTGCAGAAAGCAGACTCGATGAGGGCCTCCCCTTGTCTGATGTCATCTACGCATTAATTCTAATGAGAAGGCATTTATGGCTTTTTGCTGAGCAAGAGGCCATGGGGGCATATGATGCCCTTGGGCTACATCGAGCGTTGGAATTCAATAATCGCGTGATACTCATTTTTGATCGAGCTATACATATCGCAGCTCAGAGGTATGAAAAGCGGGTTAAGCCTGGCATTGGCGTAAAAATGTAGTTGCCCAATTTATTGGGCAATTGTGCCTGATGACCCAAGGCAACTACGAAAATTTGGAGGTAATTATGAAGATAGGAGCTTGTGGGATAGCTTGCGAGGTCTGTGGTTATTTTGTTAAGGGAATGTGCGAAGGTGTGTCGCTGGCAATGATGAAGATGCACCAAAGACGCTGGAGGTACAGAAGACAAAGTTAGGATTCAACTGTCCAGTTCTTGAATGTGCCTCTAACAGGAAAATAGGCTACTGCCTTAAGGATTGTGACAAATTTCCCTGTGAAGTGCTTTACAAGGGATTGCCCTACAGCAAGGGATTCCTGGACATATTTAAGAACATATTTAAGAAGAAGTAACAAAGATGGCCGGCGAGACTGAAGGACCCAAGAACAGAAAGGGAGTCAGCGGACTAGTTTTCGCAGCGTGCTTCTTTCTTGGTCTTGGAATTGGCATAGGATTGGATTATATGCCAGCTGCTCTTTTCATTGGTATAGCGGTTGGCTTTCTAGCTATGGCAATCCTACGGCTTAAGCTTGGTGCGTGGTGAGTGTGCCCCTGTAGCTCAGAGGATAGAGCAGCGGTTTCCTAAACCGCGTGTCGGGCGTTCGAGTCGCCCCAGGGGTATTTGATATAATTTAGTAGTTATAGGGGTGTAGCTCAGTTGGTCAGAGCAGCGGTCTCCAAAACCGCAGGTCGCGGGTTCGAATCCTGCCGCCCCTGCCATGC
>DAOUSX010000191.1 GCA_030627025.1 Dehalococcoidia bacterium | reverse complement strand
TGAAGTACCGGAACCTGAAATTCGCTATAACCGAAATGCGAGGGATGAAGATAGAGAAGGTGATGGTGACCAGGGAAGGAGACAGCACCCCTGGAAAATCTTGAAGGTTTTGAGTAAGGAAAAAGAGATGCAGCGCCTGCGTCTTAGACTTGGTCGTGGGGAAGAAGTTAAGTTTATCTCTCATCTTGACATGGTGCGTTTCTGGGAAAGAGCATTCAGGAGAGCGGGGATACCTCTGGCTTATTCTCAGGGTTTCACTCCACATCCGCGACTTTCAGTGGCAGCGCCTTTAGCCGTAGGAGTAACCAGTGAGGCCGAACTCATGGATATATGGTTAAATCGCTGGATGCCTCCTCAATCTCTTATGATGATGGTGAAGAGTCAGTTGCCTGGTGGATTTAACATATTTGACGTATGGGAAGTGGGGCTAACCATTCCATCGCTTCAGTCTTGCCTGGCCTTTGCCGAGTATCGGAGTGAGGTGAGGTCAGAGCAAGATGAACAGTGGGTGAAAGACTCCATTTATTCCCTGCTTCGAGCTAAGGAATTACCCTGGCATCACTATCGAGGAACCAAGATACATTCCTATGATTTGCGAACCTTAATCGGTGATTTATGGGTTATTGATTCCCGTCCTGAACTCTTCGCCTCTTGTCATTCTGAGGGAGAGAAGCGACCGAAGAATCTCACTCAGGGCAGGCTTAGTGAAGGCTCTATATATGTTTTGGGAATGAGGCTACGTTGTGATGCCAACGGCAGTGGTAGGCCAGAGCAAGTCGTGGCTGCCTTAGGCTTCTCCCAATATCCTGAATCTATTCACCGCACAAAGCTCACTTTGAAAGGTGATTTAGGCGCTTAGCTACCTTAGCTATAGAGCAGATTACCCTTGTGCCCGAGCCCCAGTAAAAATCCAGGGAATATGGTAAGCTGTTACGCTGTTTTTTCTTTAGTAAGGAGGGTTAAACATTGAGGGTTATTTTGGTTCGGCATGGTGAAACTTATTGGAACGAGCAGAGGCGTGTTCAGGGAGGAGACAGCGACGTTGAGTTAAATGAGGTAGGGTTAAAACAAGCTGCCAAGCTGGTATCATTTCTAAAGAATGAGAACATAGACGCTGTAATTTCCAGCCCTTTAAAGCGGGCCTTGGTTACAGCTCAGATTATAGCTGGCCAGCATCGATTACCGCTAGAAATTCACGATGGGCTTAAGGAAATTGATGTTGGTGAATTGGAGGGGCTGTCTCTGTCTAGTTTGAGCATTACTTTTAGCCAGCTCTTAATGCAGTGGTGGCAAGGAGGAGCAGAAAGATTGCCCGGCGGAGGAAGTTTTGTTGAGTTACAGGGAAGATGCTGGAGAGCTGTCGACCCCTTATTGCTGAAGTATGAGGATGGAACAGTAGTGATAATTAGCCATTATTTTGTTACCCTGGCTATCATCTTTAAGGCTTTAGATTTGCCTTTGGAATACCTTGCTAAGTTTAGGGTAGATCTTGGAGGGGTAAGCATTCTTGAATTCGAGGATTATGGAGCCCGCCTGTTGCAATTTAATGACACGTCCTACTTGTCATTGCTAACGGGATAAATGGGCTTCTTGGGAATTAGAAAATTTCTTGAAAGTGAAGCAATCCTATGATTGAGATGGAGTCAAGGGTTATATCTTTTCTTCGACGGAACAACTTGATTCAGCCTGGAGAAAATATAGTTGTTGGGGTATCAGGTGGCGCTGACTCGGTTTGTTTGCTGAATATATTAGCAAAATGGCAAAAGGACCTTGACATAAAACTTCATGCGGCTCATCTTAATCATCAGCTCCGAGGTGCAGAATCTGACGAGGATGCCGAGTATGTAGCTAATTTGGCTGCCTCTGTTGACGTTTCAGTCACCGTTGGTAAACGAAATGTAGCTGATTACAGGAGCAAAAGAAATTGCCCTATTGAGGAAGCCGCTCGGGAACTGCGCTATGACTTTCTTGCCAAAGTAGCTGATGATATTGGAGCCCATCGGGTGGCTACAGGTCATACCAGGGATGATCAGGTGGAGACTATTTTGATGCATATACTGCGGGGAACGGGAGTCTCTGGATTGTGTGGTCTCGAGCCTTGCTCGCCTTTCCCATTTTGTCATTCTGAGCTGAAAGCGAAGAATCTAGGATTAGTGGTGATAAGACCACTTCTTGATATTACCAGGCAAGAAACGCTGAGTTATTGTCAAGAGCACCAACTTAGGCCGCGGTTCGATTCTTCTAACCTTTGCTTGTCTTTTTTGCGAAATCGCCTTCGTCTTGAGCTTCTTCCTTCGCTAAGAAAATATAACCCAAGTGTAGATCAAGCTTTACTTCGCTTGGCTAAGATTGCTAAGGATGATAGCTCTTTCATTGAGCAGCAAGCGTTGCAGTTATGGGATGAAGTGTCCAGGCAGGAAAAGAATGCTATCTACCTGGATAAGGAAAAGATTGGCTCGCTGCCTATAGCTTTACAGTCTCGATTAATAAGGCTGGCATTGGATAGAATTCTCGGCGATACTCGAGATATCGAAGCAAACCATATTGAGGCAATAAGGAGTTTGTTGACTAAACCCGTTGGCAAAAAAATTTCCTTGCCTCACGGTATTATCTGTCAGGGAGAATATGATGAGCTTGTCATCACAAGTGCAGCAAAGCATGCTCAGCTTTTATCATCACTGTGTCCTTTTCCTCCCTTGCAGGGTGAGTTTCGTCTCAAAGTGCCTGGGGAGACTGTTTTGCCTGGCTGGAAGGTGATAGCTAGCATAGTCCAGAGGCAAGCGGCTTCTCTGCCATTGCGAGGCACAGAGTGCCGAAGCAATCTCGTTGCCGAATTTGACCTGCACAAAACGGGGACCGAGTTGTTTGTCCGCCGGCGTCAGCCAGGAGACAGATTCCAGCCTCTAGGCATGGATATGCCCAAAAAGCTTCAGGACTTCATGGTTGACGCTAAAATACCTCTCTTCTGGCGACAGTATATTCCTTTGGTTTGTTCACCTCAACAAATTGTCTGGGTAGTGGGCTGGCGCAT
>DAOUSX010000073.1 GCA_030627025.1 Dehalococcoidia bacterium | reverse complement strand
GAGATTGCGTTAGCATATCAACGGGAAAGGATAGAACAGCTTTCTTCTCCAACTGGGAAGGAAGCTTTTAATTACGTAATGATGTCCTTGGTCGAGTTTTCCGACCCGGGACTTGTCGTTTTACCTATCCATAGGTTGGTGCGTGGGATATCGCTTGATGCCAGAGGTAAGCTGAAGCAGCAACTTCTGGATTTCTTCACTGCTGAGATAATTCCTTTGTCAAATATCAAAGGTGATTTAGTTGAAAGTCTGTCTCTTAAGCTGAAACATGGTGAGCAAAAACAAATGGTTTTAAGGGTTTTGGGGTTAGACAGTGAATCGCTGGTGGTATTGACACTGCGCCCGGAGGCAGCTTTGGATAAAGCGATGCCTGAAACTCATTCGCAGGGTTATAAGAAGGTCGGTGTCAGTATTCTTAATCATCTCATACTGGAGCAAATTTTGGGGATTCCCTTTAGCAAAAGCGATATTGGCTATACCAGTGATGTTGGTGAAGCTTATCGGGCGATAGCAGAGGGACATTACCAGTTGGCCTTTCTTGTTCAGCCGCCTGATTTGGGGATAGTCAAAGCTGTTGCTGATGCCGGTGATAGAATGCCGCGGAAATCGACTTACTTTTACCCCAAGGTTCCTGCTGGATTAGTTATCAATCCTCTTTGGTGATTATATTTTAATCATTTTAGCAGTATAAACATCGGGGAGTGCCGTGATTTCCTTTTGTAGCTCTTCACTGGGTGGTTCATCCAACGCTAAAATCATGAGTGCCTTTCCCCTTGGTTTTTGTCTGCTTGACTGCATGGTGCTGATATTGATGTCTGCTTTGCCCAGTATGGTTCCAATGGCGCCGACGCGACCGGGGGTATCGAGATGGTCGCAAAGTAAAAGATAGCCTTCCGTGGGTACTATGTCCATCCAGAAGTCGTTAATTTGGACGATATGGATCTCGCTATCTCTGGTTGTTCCTGATATGGTGGTAGTGCCTAAATTTGTATTAACGTTTACGGTGAGCAAGTTAGGGTAGTTTGGGCAAATTAACTCTTTTTCTTCACTAATTTTCAAACCGCGCTGGGCGGCAAAGAAATTAGCATTGACCAAATTTATTTTTTCTTCGGTCACTTGCTCGAGTAACCCGCTGATGATAGATACCTTTACTGGGGTTAAATCGTAATTAACGATTCCTCCGCTATATTTGATATGTATATCGGACATTTGCCCCTCCATTAATTGGCTGGCAAAGCTGCCAATTAGCGAGGCTGCTTTTAACAGTGGCAGTAATTCAGCAGAGATGTGAGGCATATTGACAGAGTATTTGCTGAATTCTCCACGAAGGACTGTTAAAACCTGCTCGGCAACATCCTTAGCAACATTTACTTGAGCTTCAACAGTTGAGGCACCAAGATGCGGGGTGACAATTATCTTGTCGGTTTTAAAAAGGATGCTGTCCGTTGCTGGCTCGGTGCTGAAGACATCAAAGGCGGCGCCGGCTAGCTTACCCTCTTCAATTGCTTTAAATAATGCTTCTTCATCGATCAACCCACCACGAGCACAATTAATAACGTAGGTTGTGGGTTTCATTTTTTCAATTTCTTTGGCACCGATTAGGTTCTTGGTAGCTTGAGTCAATGGCGTATGAAGGGTAATAAAGTCAGCTTCTTGAAATAACTCCTCTAAAGGAACAAGATCAATCTTTCCGGTTTTGGCATAGTGTGCTGAGATGAAAGGGTCATAAGCAATAACCCGCATTTCAAATCCTTGAGCTCGTTTGGCTACCTCGGAGCCAACGTTCCCTAGGCCGATAATTCCTAAAGTCTTGTTTCTGAGCTCAGTGCCCATGAGTTTGCCTCGCTGCCATATTCCTGATTTCAGTTGGGCATTGGCTTTAGGTATGTTGCGTGCTAGGGCGAGCATAAGACCAATGGTATGCTCAGCAGCAGCCACAGTATTGCCTGTAGGTGCATTTAGCACCACCACGCCTTTTTTTGTAGCGGTATCAACATCGATGTTATCTACCCCTATCCCGGCACGACCAATTACTTTTAGATTCTTCCCAGACTCAATTATCTCTGCGGATACCTTCGTCTCGCTACGCACAATGAGTGCATCATAATCGTTGATTATCGCTTTAAGCTCTTCAGGCTTTAATTTGAGCTTGACATCAACTTGAGCATGCTCAGCGAGAAATTTTATTCCTTGTTCAGCAATAGGGTCTGCGACTAAGACTTTCATCTAAGTTAATACCTCACTTTCGGCAAAACTTTTTCTATTGCTTCTAATGTTATTTTAATATCATCTTCGGTGACCAGCCCCATGTGACCAATACGAAAGATTTTGCCCGACAATTTGCGTTGACCTCCAGCAATAACTACATCATATTCCTCTCTGAGGATTTGGACCAGTTTAGGCGCATCAAGCTTGTCTGAAGCGTTGACCGCGGTAACTGTATTGGAGGTGCAACTTTCATTGGGAAGAAGGGATAATCCCAGCGATTTTATGCCATTTCTGGTCATCTGGCCTACTCTTTTATGCCTGGCAAATACATTTTGTAATCCTTCATTCAGCATTAAATCAAGGCTAGCATCCAAGGCGTAGCAGATGGAAATGGCTGGTGTCCAGGGCGTCTGTCCCTTTTGTAAGTAGTCCTTGGCTTTAGCGAAGTCGAGGTAAAACCGTGGCATTCTAGCGTGTGAACAAGCTTCCCATGCTTTCTCATTTACGCTAATCATTGCCAGGCCAGGGGGAACCATCCATCCTTTTTGGGAAGCGGTTACTACCACATCACAATTCCAGTCGTCTGTGGGTATGTCGATGCACCCAAGGCTGCTTACAGCATCAACGAGAAGTAGCTTGTCAAATTCCTTGACCACTGAGCTTATGCTGGCCAGGTCATTGGTTACTCCAGTAGAAGTCTCGTTGTGGGTAACCAAAACTGCCTTGATGTTGGCATTTGACTTCAAAGCCTGGCGTATTGCTTCTGGTTCTACCGGGGTTCCCCATTCAAAGTTGAGGCGATTTACTTTGGCGCCATATTGTTCAGCGATGTCAGCGAAGCGGTCGCCAAACACACCACAGGAGCAAGCCAGTATATCATCACCTGGGGATAGTGTATTGACGATAGCTGCTTCTAAACCACCGGTTCCAGCGCAGGTAAGTAGAAGAACATCTTGTTTAGTCTGGAATGTCTGTCTTAACCTTGCTGTTACAGATTGGAGAAGCTGGCCAAATTCCTTGCCGCGGTGATTTATCATCTGACGGCTCATTGCTTGAAGAGCTTCTGGCGGGCATGGTGTCGGTCCTGGTATGCGTAGCTGCATGTTACAAACCTCCCGAAGATGATTCAATGGCTATCCTGACAAAGCTGCGTTTTCCCACCTTGAGAACGCTGCCATTGTGGGCATCGATGATATTGCTGCTTATTTTATTGCCGTCCAGCTCGATTGCTCCTTGTGCAAGAAGGCGCTTGAGCTCACTGTTGCTTTTAACTATTCCTTCCTTAACTAAAGTAGAGGCAATGTCAATACGATAAAGCTCATCTTCAGCACGGCTAGCGGTGAAGGCGTATTCCGGAATTTCCTCTGGCAGCTTTCTTCGTTGAAATACCGTGGAAAAATATTTTTCTGCTTCCTTGGCAGATTTAGCACCGTGGAATTGAGCCGCAATCTCATATGCCAATCGTTTCTTGAGCATCATCGGGTTAATGGAATGGGAGCCCAGCTGCTTGGTAAATCCGGCAATTTCCTCATCAGGAGTATCAGTTATTAATTGGAAATAGTCGATAATGAGGTGGTCAGGAATTGACATTACTTTGCCGTACATTTCCTGAGGGGACTCGTCGATGCCTATGTGATTATTGAAACTGTTGCTCATCTTTAGTTTGCCATCGGTGCCAACCAGGAGAGGAACGAGGAGGACTTGCTGAGGGGGCTGTCCGCTCATTTGCTGTAGTTCTCGACCCAACAGGCAGTTAAACTTCTGATCAGTGCCGCCAAGTTCAACATCGGCTTGAATAACCACTGAATCGTAAGCCTGGAGTAAGGGATAGAGCATTTCAGCCAGGGAAATAGGATTCCCCGCATTAAACCTTTTGTTGAAGTCTTCTCTGGCCATAAGCTGTGCTATGGTGAATTTACTGGTGAGCTTAATCACCTCATGCAGACCAAATTTATCGTACCATTCACTTTGCCATCTCACTTCCGTTTTAGCCTTATCCACCACTTCAAAGAATTGCTTCAGGTAGGTTCGGGTATTAGCCTCCACTTCCTGTGGTGAAAGCATGGGGCGGGTAGCTACCTGTCCACTGGGGTCTCCAATCCGTGCTGTCCAGTCGCCCACTACCAGAATAATTCTATGCCCCAGTTCCTGGAATTGGCGTAATTTCCTCAATCCAACTACATGTCCGAGGTGGATATCGGGGGTACTCGGGTCAAACCCTTGTTTAAGCCTCAGGCGTTTCCCTGATTCCAGCAGCTTTATGAGTTCCTGTTCAACAGTGACTTCAGCCACACCGCGTCTTAGCAATGACTCAAATTTGGAAGCTGTCATTTCATTTCCTTGTCCATGATTATTCTTGCTTTTTTAACATCTTTTTCAATCTGAGACTTTAGCTCTTGGGGAGAAGTGAACCGCTGCTCATCCCTTATTTTGTGTATGAATTCTACCTTAAGTTCTTTGCCATATAATTCGCTATGATAATCTATCAGATAAGTCTCCACAGTTTTTCCACCTTGTCCGAAAGTGGGACGAATGCCGATATTCGTTGCTGAGGCGAATTGTTTACCATCTGCGTGGGCGATTGATGCGTAGACTCCGTTGCCAGGCAGTACCTGCTGTGAACCTATGTCAAGGTTGGCAGTGGGGAATTCCAAAGCATGTCCCCGCTTATCGCCAGTGATAACTTTGGCGCTGATGCTGAAGCGATGCCCCATTAATTTCCTCACCTTTTCCATATTTCCTTGAGTAAGCGTTTGACGTACAAGAGTGCTACTCGCTGTTTCGCCATCGATTGTGAACGGTGAGACGATGTCTACAAAAAACCGCATTTCCTTCCCTAGGGTAGCAAGTTTTTCGGCATTTCCTTTGCGTCCTCTTCCAAGGGCAAAATCGGCCCCGATTACCAGCCCCCGCATTTTGAGATATTTTTTAAGCAGGGCAACAAATTGTCTCGCAGAGAGTCTTGCTACTTCCGGGGTAAAGGATAGCAATGCAATCAAATCTACACCAAGATGGCGGATTTCCTCAACTCTATCGTCCAAACTCATCAAGTAAGGCAATTGATTCTCAGGGTCTATTACTGATTGGGGATGAGGGTGAAAAGTAACCACTGCGCTAAGTAAATCTCTTTCTTGAGCTCGGTGAAGTAGCTTTTCAATTAAATAACGGTGTCCTTCATGCACGCCGTCGAAAACGCCGATAGTAAGAACTGTATCTTTGTGCGGAACCAGCTTTGTTAATTCTTGTTCGATGGTCATAAGAGCTTCAAGGACTTGCCTTTACGCCGCTGATGGCTAACTTTCTACCTATAGCCTGAGCTATTGGTGTTAATTGAGACATGAGTTTGCCAAAATTATCGAAAGTGAGCGATTGTGCACCATCCTTAAGTGCCAAATCGGGATTAGGATGGACTTCTATCATAAGTCCGTCAGCTCCAGCGGCTATTGCAGCAAGTGATAGCGGTGTTACCAGATGCCACTTTCCTGTAGCATGGCTCGGGTCGGCGATAATCGGCAGGTGGCTAACTTTTTTGATAGCCGGTATAGCACTGACATCCATAGTATTACGGGTATAAGTTTCGAAGGTTCTCACACCTCGCTCACAAAGGATAACCTGCTCATTTCCTTGCGAAAGGATATACTCCGCGGCTAATAGCCACTCCTGAATGGTGGCTGATAAGCCCCTCTTGAGCATCACTGGCTTCTTTGTTTTCCCTACCACATCTAGCAGGATGAAGTTTTGCATATTTCGTGCTCCAATTTGGAGTATATCAGCGTAACCAGCTACCAGTTCAACATCACTCGGAGTCATTACCTCGGTGATTATAGGCATTCCCGTTTCCTCACGGACTTTCGCCAGCAATTTGAGTCCTTCTTCACCCAAGCCACGGAAGT
>DAOUSX010000052.1 GCA_030627025.1 Dehalococcoidia bacterium | reverse complement strand
GCCACCCCAGGAAATCCCCTCCCTCCCCAGCTCCTCAATATAGCGAGTGGTCACCCCGGAAACACCCTTTATCGGAAAGAAAAACAGGGTCATCCCGCGTGTTCCCAACTCGGGGATGGTCTTGGCTAAAGTGACAAAGCCGCCTCCATATTTCTCTGCCTCCCTCACGCCACTGATGTAACCCTTCTCTCCACTTACAATATAAGTGGAGCCTTTTCTCACCGCCGTAGTTTTGCAAGAGGCAACATCTGAGCCGGCATCTGGCTCAGTTACTCCAATACCTATAAAGGCTTCGCCCTTCCGCATTCCGGGGAAGACTTCCTTCTTAACTTCCTCACTCCCATACTTATCCAGAATGTAGCTCCAGGCACATTGAACCAGGAAAAATGTCGGGATAGCACAGCCCACATCCGCCTTGCCCAGTTCTTCAGCAACAATTCCTGCAGCTACCGCCTCCAGCCCCAAGCCACCGTATTGGGGTGAAATACACATGCCAAGTAAACCCATCTCGCCTAGTTCTTTAATCAACTCCTGTGGGATTTCCTTCCTCTCTATCATCTCAGCAAGCCTAGGTGAAATCTTTTCCTCACCAAATTTCCGCAAATTAGCCCGCAGGATTTCCTGTTCCTCGCTGAAAGTAAAATCAACCATCTGAGACTACTCCGTTCCCTGCAATGACGTTGTGCAATTTCATCCTATAATACAGTAGATTTAGGCTACGAAGCAACTCATCCCCCATGCATATGATTAAGGATTGACGTGCTCACAATGATATATGGTGCTTTAACATGATTCAGAAGCACTGGAAACGAACGGTTGTCAAGCAAGTGAGATTGCCTGGCACCTACTCCGCATAGAAGCTCTGTATCCAGTCCGGTCTTGAGGGTTGCTGACCTTGTTCCAGCAACTCCTTCCACTGTTCATCGGTCAACCTATCATTCATAGGCTGCTTGAATTCATAATAACTGAGGGTAGGTCCAGCACCAAGGATGATGCTGCCCTCAGGGACTTTATAGGCAACCAGGGCAAGGTCAACATAGCCTATCCCTTCCTCCAGGACCTGCCCCGAGTTAACATCGGTGTGAACATCGGCGACAAGTGTGGTTTCCTTGCCTTTCGCTTCCACGCCAGCAATTATGGAATCGAGTTCCTCGCCAAAATTCCTGATGAACTCATAATCGTCTTCGCTCAGCTCCTTACCCTCTAATTCATCCCGGGAAATGGTAATCAGCCTATCCAAGATGTTTTCCAGGCTCTCCAGTCTTGACTCTTCCTCATCACTCAAAGCATTGAGATTGCCCAATCCTTCTCTGGTCATCATGGTAAGCGAAAGCATGCGATTATAGAATTCCGCGACTGGCTCCACATAGCCCACCACTGGTTGCGGTTGTGGTGGCATCGCTGTTGCTGCCGGAGTAGAGCTCTGCTTGGCATATAAAATAGTATCATGCCGAAGCTCGGTCCGCGATGCCAGAGCAGTTTGCAATTCCTTATCCTGCCATGCTTCGGTTTGCATGAAAGTAGGATAGCCTTGGCCAAAATCCTCAAGCAAAGGCTTCAAGGAATAAAGCCAGCTCCAGTAAAGATTGCGATTCCAATCCTCCACACTGAAGGCAGCAAACTCCCCTTTCAGCTCGTTTAGTTGCTTATCATAGCTGGTATTTTCTCCCTGATACTCGGTATCACCCTCAGCATCCAATATCCCATAGGCTCGCTCTGAGCCGAGAACCGCCATGACATCCAACCCCCTGGGAAAACATCTGCTGCGACCAAGCGCAGTCATCCCCATGGTAAACGGCTCATCATCACCAACATACATACCCACAGGAGGAAAGACTAAATTCTGGAACATATAGGAGTCAGGGACAAATCTCTGCCCCATAAACCTCAATCCCTTGGTATTGCTCAAACATTCATAAAGTTTATCCTTGGTCACCGGGGGATAGATGACACAAACGCCGGAGCCACCATAAATCTGGGGATTCCTCATCTGAGCTAACTCAGCCTTCAGATTGAGCAATATTTCTTCATCACCAAGCTGGGTGGCATTAAACTCTGTTCCGAGAACTTTCTCCATAGCATCCAAATACTCATAAGGTGTGAGGTCATCGGCAGTGCCCACAAAGAATGAGGTAACCGAGTAAATTCGGTTCCATACTTCCCAGCAACTGGTGAGATTACTTCGCTGTGCTTGCAATGACACACCGGGCAATTCGGCTGAGATAAGCGATGCCTGAATTGTGGCTATACGGGCATCCTCTTCGCTTACCAAGGCATCATCACCTCCTTTAAGCAGGAAGGCCATCCTGCCATACCACATCATCGCCTTAAAATATCTTTTAAGAGCCTCACTTCGGGTGTAATGCCCTCGGGGAACATACTGGGAATAGTCCTCACAGTAGCAACAGGGAAGGCTACACTGACAATCCTCCTGGGAATTAAATATGGCACTGGGCTTGAATCCTTCGTGTGCCTCAATATTGCTGATTTCCTCGTTGACCTCATCAACCACATAAGACGGGACGGTAAATTCAACCTTTTTCAATGGCTTAAATTCCTTCTTATCCCAAGGATGGTCTTTATTCCACTGCTCAATTTCTTCCTTTATTGCTTCTTCAGCGTAGCCTTCAGTTGGCGTTTGCAACAGACTCAAGGCAACAGCAAAGTAGGCAACATTTCGTTTAGCAGCTTCCTTTAAATCGCCACCGGCGAAGGACTCATAATCCTGCATTGCCCTATCCATCATCGCCAGGCTCATATCGATAAGCTCATCAAAGAACTCCTCTTCCTCCAATCGCTTCAATATCTCATTGAACTGAATATGATATAAATGAAGCAGAGTATCTGAGGTAACAAAAATGGGTATTTCCCGTTCCTTCAATGTCTTATAGGGCTGGACGACGTCATCTCCGTACCAGGGAATAATCACAAAGCCATTTTCCTGCAAAAGTTGCCTCTGGCTCTCGGTTAGATAAAAAGTGGCTTCCACCTCCTCAAAATTTGTCACTTCTTCCAAATCCAGCGGCAATAAGTAGGCTGGAGCATTGGCAGATAAAGAGAGCGGTTCGAGCTCATAGCAATCCGCCACGATAAATTTAGGATTTAATATCTCACCTTCGACTACTGAAGGTATGGTAAAATGTGAGGGTGTGACCCCAGGCGCACAGCCACTAACAACGATGATCCCGGCAAGCAACAAGCTGCTGAATGCCCTGACTATTTTACCCTTCATGGCCGCTTCCTTTTACCAGCATAAATATGCCCACCAGGGCTTTTCCTCGCTGATTATCTCTCCAGTGCTGGCATCCACTTCTACCACCATGTCTATCTTCGTGGATACCAATCCCAATAGCTCCTTGCTACTTATGCCCTGAACCTCATATACCGCCTTATCATCAGCAGCCTTGAGCTCAATAGTATAACCAGGCTCAAGGTCAGTCACCACTTTTTCCGGCATCACCCTAACTGGCAATAGCCAGTAACCATTATCGAGGAATAACTGCGAGTCCTCGATTTTCAATTGGCACTCTGGAGATATTTTGACTATTGCCGCTACATTATCAACCTCAATTATCACCCCATGAGTAACGTTATTAAACTGCAAGTATGCTAAATGGGAACCAGAAGCATCTCCATTAAGTCTAGCCATAATGACCACCCCCGAATTCAGCTTCTCCCCATCAACCCGGACTATGAATTCCAACCCAGCAGTACCAACCTCCAGAGTAGATTGGGGGCTAAGCGCGAAATATTCAAGCTCTCCAGAAAGAGGTATAACCACCGTTTTCTGACCAATAACTTTATCCTGATATCGGACAGCAATATCATAGAGCCCTGGTTTCAAGTTAACTATCTTAGCCCAAAACGGTATTCCACCCAGACATTGAATGCAGATACCTGGTTTTTCCTGTACAATGATATCGACATTTATAGTTGGTTGATGAGCGAAAGTAAGAGGTAGATTCAACTCTGTTCTAAGCTCATAGCAAGGCGTGGGGGTGACAACCGAGCCATAAATTACAATTACATCATCCGAAACTCCTACGGTAGCCTGCGATCGCTGTCTCGAGGCGCAGCTACCAGGACCATAGTCGAAAATAAGCTGAGCATCAAGCGGAACCTTGGTTATCTTTAAATCTTCAGTCAAACCTGCTAAATCCCCATGATAGCTCACCGCAGTAAGCCAGGCATTACTCCCAAGTAATTCGGCAATGCTCGCATCGATGGAAATTAGCTCTTCTTCATTTACCTTAAACTGAATAGGCTGAGTCCCCTTGCTACCATAGAACTTCCCCACCTCCATATCCTGGGGTAATGTGCTCCCCTCAGGCAAGTTATGTAAGCTCACTGGCTGCGGTGTAAGCAAGAATAAATTTATATCCGTCCATCCTTCAGCCAGAGTGGAAATCTTAAGTGGATAATAGAGAAAGTCAGTGTCAAAGCGATACACGATGGGTTCAATGCTCTTTGGCTCCGAAGTTATCTCAACAAGGTCGAAAACGAAGTAATTTATATTCTGGTCTAGGTAGCTTGCCACCACTGATTCAAGCTTTGGCGATGAAATCTGCTTTTCAATCCCAGCACTCTTCAGAAACTCCTCGGCCCACTGGATAAGCTCAGCGGTATCATCAGCTTTGACCACGGTGATGTCATGAGCACCAATCTTTTCATGAAAGATTATCTCTACCCCTCTTCCTGGAGGTCCCATCACGCCTATCCCCTTCTTAAACCAATCCCACGAAGTAACAGGAAAATGATTTTCAATTAACAGGTTAACCTGTTCAAAAGAAGCAAAATCACCCTTCTTTATTTCGGGCTTTGAAGGCAAAGGCAAGAGTTCCAAAACCTGGCTATCATCGCTGGCAGTGACATCAGTAGATAGAATCAATGTCTCTTCCTCACCATTCCAGGCAATAATCGCCTTTTGCCCCGGTCCGTAAACCGAGACATCACTTATGGGTACCATCCCCCTATCCGCTAAAGCCACTGATGCCAATGGCAAGGTAATTAAGCTAAGAAAGATAACTAACAGCAACGCTCTAAATAAGTGCCTCATTTTCTTCCTTTCACATACTACAACGAAAAATCTGGGTGAAAGTTTATACCTTGTAACCCAAAATTTCCTCTAATTTTCGAGCTTGTTCCACTCGATAATGACCAACCCCGGTGCGGCGAACTTCCACCACAGTAGCACCAACGGCCAACTTCGTCCCAATATCATGAACCAGGCTTCTAACATAAAACCCGGAAGAAACATCGCAGTCAAACGTGAAATACGGAAATTGGAACTCCTCAAGCTTCAGGGAATAAATGCTAACCTTCTTAGGCGGCACTTGCACGCTAATGCCTTTCCTGGCCAGTTCATAGGCTTTACGCCCAGCTAACTTTTTAGCAGAAAAGGAAGGGGGCACTTGCCAGATCTCACCACGAAATCCTTTCAGCACTTCCTGTAGCTCCTCCTTTGTTATCATGGCATCGCTTTGCTGCAGAATTTTCCCGTCGCAATCAAAAGTATCAGTTTCCACACCCAACCTGGCTTTCACCCTGTAACTCTTGTCCAGCGTTAAGAATGAGGAGGCTTCTTTGGTGCGCCTGCCCATAAGAACAATCAAAAGCCCTGTAGCTATAGGGTCTAGCGTACCTGTATGACCAGCCTTTACCTTCAACTTCTTCCTTATTAGCTCCACCACGCGGGACGAAGTGAGCCCTTTAGGCTTATCTACAAGCAAGATGTCATCCATTGGAATTAGTATTTTAGTATAATCCAAATAAGGATAAAAAAACGATTAGCGTACCTACAAAATTACCAGTACTATGCCTGTGATTAGCAATATCACACCCAAGATTAATAAACCAATCAGCAATTTCTTGTTCACACTAATTTCCCACCCAGTATAATAGTAACACAACCAATAAACATTCCCTGCTTGTTTATATAGTCTAAAAATATTGGGGTAGTTATTCCGCTACCCCCAAAGCATTATACGACAAAAACGTGCTATTCTGCCGGCACTTCTTCAGGAAGCGCGGGTAGAGGAGGTATACGTCCCACTATATAAATATATGCCATTCAGGTCAAAGGAGTTCATTTCTAGTTTAGGCGAAATAACCGCAAAAAGACGGCAAATTGCCGCTAAGGTAGCCTTAACAATTAAGCACTGGTTCCGATTTACTTGACGTAAAGTGACAAAAAAGGATAGGCTATTACCTTAAATTTACGAAGGGGATTGATAGATTGAGATGTCGCGGCATTAGAGGCGCAATTACCGTGCCTAGCAATGATAGAGAGAATATTATGACGGCAACGAAAAGATTGCTTGAAGAGATACTTGGGGCCAACGAAATTGAAATTGATGATATCGCGGCTATATTCTTTACCACCACGCCTGACTTGAACGCTGAATTCCCCGCAGCCGCAACAAGAGAGCTAGGATGGCCACAGCACATTGCCCTGCTTTGCGGTCATGAGATGGATGTCCCTGGTAGCTTACCGCACTGTCTGAGAATTCTAATGTTGGTAAACACCGAAAGGAAAGCTGAACAAATCACCCACATCTATTTAGGGGAAGCCAAAAAATTGAAGGAAGACAAATTAGCGCTGTCTGGAGGCAAAGCATGATCATAGTGATGAAAGGGAGTTGCAAGAAAGAAGAAATCAACACTGTTGTTCAACGGATCGAAGAATATGGGCTGAAAGCGCACGTC
Source organism: Dehalococcoidia bacterium (assembly GCA_030627025.1). GTDB lineage: Bacteria > Chloroflexota > Dehalococcoidia > GIF9 > AB-539-J10 > CG2-30-46-19. The sequence goes on along the minus strand of DAOUSX010000052.1, from coordinate 274 downwards.
TCTCAAGGTGTTGAGCACACCGTGGTCGGCATACTGGGACAAATCTTCCCCGAACTTCAGGACAGGATGGAATTGCTTCCCGGCGTAGAACAAGTTATCCCTATTAGCAAGCCTTACAAACTTGCCAGCCGAGAGTTTCACCCCCAAAATACTATAGTGAAGGTAAATGATATCGCCATTGGTGGTGATGAAATAGTGGTCATCGCCGGTCCCTGTGCCGTAGAGACTGAAGAACAACTGTTAACCACGGCTCTGGCAGTCAAGGCAAGTGGCG
>DAOUSX010000185.1 GCA_030627025.1 Dehalococcoidia bacterium | reverse complement strand
TCAGTAACCGATTTGACGGTAAACTCAGTAAGCTCGTTGGGGATACCCACTATGCGGTTAATGGCTTTATACACTGCGTCTACAGGTCCAGTGCCCAGGGCAGCATCGGCTAAACTCCGCCCATCAGGACTGATGAGCCTGACTGTAGCGGTAGGAAGACTATGATCACCACAAGAAACCTCAACATGATCGAGGTGATATACCTCGGTGGTAGTGCGACGTTCCTCAGCTATCAAAGATTCAATATCGCGGTCGGTAACTTCTTTCTTCTTATCAGCTAACTCCTTGAATCGTTTGAAAGCACGAGCTAAATCCTCCTCATCCAGGGTATAACCAAGTTCGGCTAATCTCTCCCTAAAAGCGCGCTTACCACTCAACTTGCTTAATACTAAAACACTCGAAGGTATGCCTACCGACTTTGGATCCATAATCTCATAAGTTATAGACTTCTTTATTACACCATCCTGGTGAACGCCTGATTGATGCCGAAAGGCATTTGCGCCCACAATGGCTTTATTTGGCTGAACGGGAAAACCGATGACTTCGCTCACCAACCTGCTCGTCTTATAGATTTGCCGGGTGTTAATACCCGTAGTGAGTCCGAAGAAATCCTGGCGAGTCTTCAATGCCATAACGATCTCCTCCAGAGAAGCATTGCCAGCGCGCTCACCAATCCCGTTGATGGTGCATTCCACCTGTCTTGCTCCTTTTCGTATTGCTTCCAGGCTGTTCGCTACCGCCAACCCCAGGTCGTTATGGCAATGAACGCTTACCACAGCTTTATGAATATTGGGGACATTATCAAAAATGCCTTGAATCAATTCACCAAACTCCTGAGGGGTGGCATAGCCAACAGTATCAGGTATATTCACTGTGGATGCCCCAGCCTCAATGGCAGCTTCCAGCATACGATAAAGATAGTCAGGTTCACTGCGGGAAGCATCCATAGGAGAGAACTCGACATCATCGACATGACTTTTAGCTCGAGCCACTATTTCCCTGGACATCCCCAATATTTCTTCCCTGCCCTTTTTAAGCTGGTAGAGGAGGTGGATATCCGAGGCAGAAAGGAAAACGTGGATTCGGGGATGGCTTGCTTCCTTAATCGCCTCCCAGGCCCTATCCACAGCATCAATGTTGGCAAGAGATAAGGCACAAATTATCGGTCGCTGAACTTCTCTACTGATGAGCTGAACAGCTTCAAAATCGCCAGGGGAACTGGCAGGAAAACCAGCCTCGATAACATCGACGCCGAGCTTCTCCAGCTGCCTCGCTATTTCCAGCTTCTCCCGGGGATTCAGGTTTGCCCCTGCCGCCTGCTCCCCATCCCGCAGAGTGGTGTCGAAGATGATAACTCGTTCCATAATTTATTTCTTCCCATCGATAAGCTTAAAGAGTTTATCCACTGTGGCTCTAACCTCTTCAGCACACATAATTACATCCTCCATCAATAATCCTGTTTCATAAAAGTTGCTGTGCAAAGACTGAGCATGTAAGAAAGTATTCCTGATACTTTCATCAGGAAGTGCCCTTGCTAACTCCATGGCATAGTTTCGGAGGTCTTTATGACTCTTAAGCCATATCTCTTTGCTTGCCGCAACCGCTTTTATTCCCTCTGCTACGCTACCCCACAGGAATTCACTGGCTTTCTCAGCATCACCAGCTTCGATGAAGTTGAAAGCATTCTTCAAATAGTGCATGCTTTGAGTCTTATATTTTTCAATACTCCCTTTTACTTCCATCTACAACCTACTTAGCTAGGAATTGTATACTCCAGAATGTCCCCCGATTTAGCATCTATCTTTACCTTAGCTATTATAGGAGATAATGGTCCCACATCAATTTCTACCAGCCAAGTATCATCCTCCCGAACAGCTTTAAGGGGACGTGCGAACCAGCGATACTTCTTGATGAATGAAGAAGCTATCTCTGTAGCCTTCCCAGCAGACTTTACTTCATGATCCATATTTATTCCTTACTTCTTCAGCCAGGGCATCATATCCCTCAGTTCCTTGCCCACAATTTCAATTGGGTGTTCAGCTTCCATCCGCTTCAAAGCATTAAAGCTGGGGCGACCAGCCTGATTTTCCAGAATCCATTCTCTGGCAAAGCTGCCATCCTGAATGTCGGCCAGGATTTGTATCATTTCATCCTTGACCAGGTCATTTATAACCCTCGGCCCACGGGTATAGTCACCATACTCAGCAGTATCGCTCACTGAATAGCGCATATACTTCAAGCCACCCTGATACATAAGGTCAACGATAAGCTTGAGTTCATGGAAACACTCGAAGTAGGCAATCTCGGGCTGATAGCCAGCTTCTATTAACGTTTCGAAGCCAGCTTTAACCAGCGAGGAAACTCCTCCACAGAGCACGGTTTGCTCGCCAAAGAGGTCAGTTTCGGTCTCCTCGGCAAAAGTTGTCTCCAGCACTCCAGCTCGAGCACAGCCAATTCCTTTAGCATAAGCTAAAGCAATGTCCTTTGCTTTACCTGAGGCATCCTGATGCACAGCCACTAAAGCTGGGGCTCCCGAGCCTTCAGTATAAAGCTGCCGCAATATATGTCCGGGGCATTTCGGAGCTATCAGACTTACATCTATATCTGGGGGAGGCATAATCTGCGAGTAGTGGATATTAAAGCCATGGGCAAACATCAGGGTCTTGCCCCGGGATAGTTGTTTCTCAATTGACTCACGATAAATTATGGGGTGCAGATTATCAGGAGCAAGCATAACAAGAATATCAGCTTCCCCAGCCACTTCGGCAGCACCAGCCACCTTAAAACCAGCACTTTGTGCTGCCTTCCAGGCGTCGCTTCCCTGCATTTCAGCAACGATAACCTGACAGCCACTATCCCTTAAATTCTGGGCATGCGCATGTCCCTGACTCCCAAAGCCAATAATGCCAATTGTCTTCCCTTTAATCGAATCCAGGTTAGCGTCTTTATCGTAGTAGATTTTAGCCATAATTACTCTCCTTTCTTTTTATTATCGCTGCGTGTAGCAACAGCTCCACGCGCTAAGGCTACCCTTCCTGTCCTGACTACTTCTTTGATGCCAAAACGGCGAAGAAGTTCAAACAGAGAATTCACCTTCTCCTCATCACCGGTAACCTC
>DAOUSX010000087.1 GCA_030627025.1 Dehalococcoidia bacterium | reverse complement strand
TTAACAGAAATTCAATGACATCTTCCTTGATATACGGGAGTGGAGAAAATTCATGCTGAATCCCATCAATTTTAACCCAGGTTACCGCAGCCCCAGGCAGGGAGCTAAGCAGCACACGGCGAAGAGCATTGCCTAAAGTGATGCCATATCCTGGCTCTAGTGGCTCAGCAAGAAATTTGCCATAGTTGTTTACCGTCTCAATAGACTTAGCGTCAGGAATAGGCAACTTAACTGAATTATCTTGAGTAGTATTCAACGACGACTTTTCCATCGAATTTAGCATCAAGATCATCCTTAGTAGGCAATGCCAAAACTTCACCTACCACATTTTCTTCATCTAAGCTCAGCCAACCAGGCATACTCTTTCCCTTAATCTCCTCAAGTAGTCTTTCATAATATCTGGTTTTAGTACTTCCTTCCCGCCATTTAATGACGTCACCTACATGTACTAGATAGGAAGGTATGTCCACCTTGGTCCCATTAACAAGCATATGACCATGCCGAACTACCTGTCTAGCTTGGGAGCGTGAACCAGCAAAACCTAAGCGATACACTACATTATCTAACCGTCTCTCCAGCAATATTAGCAAATTTTCACTAGTAATGCCTTGAGCTCTTTGTGCTTCCTCGAAGAACTTGCGAAATTGCCGTTCAAGAATTCCATAACTAAACCGAAGTTTCTGTTTTTCACGTAGTTGAAGCCCACGATCTGTAATCCTACGACGTTGCCTGTTCAACGAATGCTCCCCTGGAGGGCTGTTCTTTCTCTCCAAAGGACACTTTGGAGTCAAACATTTTTCTCCTTTAAGCATTAACTTTTCGCCAAGATAACGGCACAAACGACATGTGGGTCCTGTATAACGCGCCATTCTACACCTTTCTCTTTTTAGGTGGACGGCAACCATTGTGTGGAATCGGGGTTACATCTCTAATGCTGGTAACAGTAAGCCCCGAAGCTTGCAATGTGCGAATAGCGGCTTCTCGTCCACTACCAGGTCCTTTAACATAAACATCAACCTGGCGCAAACCGCCGCTTGTTGCTTGGCGCGCTGCTTTCTGTGCGGCTAACTGAGCAGCGTAAGGAGTGCCTTTTCTAGAACCCTTAAATCCAGCGCTACCAGCGCTTCCCCAAGCAATAACGTCACCCCTCGAATCAGTCACAGTGACTATAGTATTATTGAAGGTAGACTGAATATAAACTCTTCCTTCAGTGATTCCACGGCGTATTCTTCTTGCTTTGGTCTTTTTTCTCTTCGGCATATTACTTCTTACCTAAACCGCGTTTTTGCCCCCTCCCTGCTACTGTCTTTCGTGCACCTCTCTTAGTACGAGCATTAGTGCGTGTCCTTTGTCCATGAACTGGCAAATTCATACGATGTCTAATACCACTATAAGAACCGATTTCAATTAATTGCTTTATGTTAGACTGTATTTCCCTTCGGAGTTGACCTTCCACTTTGTGTTGCTTATCCACAATATCGCGGATTCGAGCAACCTGCTCTTCAGTAAGGTCCTTGATTTTAGTACCAGGGTCAATCTCGGCAGTAGCCAAGATATGCTGGCTTAATGTAGATCCAATACCATAGATATATTGTAACCCTACACTAACCGGCTTTTCTTTGGGAAGGTCCACTCCAGCAACGCGCGCCATTATCTATTAACCTTGCCTTCGCTTATGTCTTGGATTAACACAAACAACCCTAACTACGCCTTTCCGCCGAACAATTTTACATTTGCTACAACGCGGCTTGACCGAAGAACTCACTTTCATCTCAAATTGATGTCACAACAAAAACTCATTATAAGAGAACGTTGAATGCTTGTCAAAACACACGGAAATTCTATTCAAAGCCGATAAGTAACTCTGCCCCTAGTCAAATCGTAAGGGGAAAGCTCTACTAGCACCCTATCCCCGGGTAATATTTTAATATAATGCTTTCTCATCTTGCCTGAAATATGGGCTAACACCATATGACCGTTAGTTAGTTCAACACGAAACATGGTGTTAGGCAAACATATGACTACTTTACCTTCGACCTCTATTCTTTCCTTTTTAGCCATACTCTGTGAGTACTTCACTCCCGTTATTACTGATAGCAACAGTATGTTCAAAATGCGCCGAGAGACTTCCATCAGCAGTTAGCACAGTCCACCGATTAGATGCTAGCTTAGTATGCCAGTCCCCGGCATTAACCATAGGCTCAATAGCCAAAGTCATGCCTTTGCGAAGTAGGGGACCTTTCCCGAACGCAAAATTAGGTATTTGAGGTTCCTCATGTAGCTTCCGGCCTATTCCATGCCCTGTATACTCCCTAATTACAGAAAACCCCCTCGACTCAACGTAATTTTGTATAGCAGCTGAAATATCACCAAGATGTGCACCAGGTCTAGCTTGGGCAATGCCCGCTTTCAAGCTTTCCTCGGTAACCATTATGAGCTCTTTAGCTTGCTGAGTTATTTCCCCGACACCGACGGTTATAGCTAAATCGGAATGAAAGCCCTCAAAAATAATCCCTGCATCCAGAGAAACGATGTCTCCCTCCTTTAATACTCGCTCACCAGGAATACCATGAACTACTTCATTGTTCACCGAAATACATAAATTAGCCGGGAAACCTTGATAATTTTTGAAGGAGGATTTAACTTTTCTATTCCTTAACTCTTCAGCCGCGATCTCATCCAAACAGCATGTTTCGATTCCTGGCCTTATCTCCTCCCTTAACCTATTCAAAATAGATGCCAAGATTTTACCACTTTGGCGCATAATAGCTATTTCTTCAGGAGATTTTACGATTATCATTTGAAAATTGCTTTACTTTACTCCTAATGATGGTATTATTTCCTTCGCTACCTCTTGTATCCCTCGGTCACCATTGACTTCAATAAGCTTACTTTGATTTCTATAATAATCCACTATTGGGATAGTCTGACCAAAGAAAACCCTCAGTCGTTCTTTTATCGTGTCCTCTTTATCATCATCTCGCTGATATAGCTCACCACCACATTTATCACACTTCCCAGGTACTTTTGGTGGCACGGTTAGTAAATGATATGGAGTCTGACAGTCTTGGCAAAGCCATCGCCCTCCGAGACGTTTCAAAAGTTCCTCATCGGAGACCTTAATATATACCACCTTGTCAATGTGTTTACCCTTATCGGTAAGACCCTTATCTAATGCTTCAGCTTGCGCTAACGTTCGTGGAAAACCATCAAAAAGACAGCCAGAATCGCAATCGGGCATCTCAATCCTCTGCAAAATCATCTTAATAGTTATTTCGTCAGGCACTAATTTGCCTCGCTCCATATAAAATTTAGCTAACAGGCCCAATTCAGTTTCCTTCTTCAATGCTTCTCGAAACAAATCACCCGAAGCTACATGCGCCAAATTTAGTTCACTGGATAAAATATCTGCTTGTGTCCCCTTACCAGCGCCTGGAGCTCCTAAGAGAATAATATACATACCTTAACCCATCCTTATCTCAAAAACCCCTCATATCGCCGCATAACTAATTGAGCTTCCACCTGTTTCATAGTATCCAAAGCAACACCAACAACTATAAGCAGTGCGGTACTGGAAATCGCCAATACAGTAATATTAGTAATTTCTCTAGCAATGAAAGGCATAATTGCTACTGAAGCCAAGAAAATAGCACCACCGAACGTAATAAGACGGATAACATGGTCTAAATAATCTGCTGTTGCTTTCCCAGGACGAATTCCCGGAATGAAACCTCCTTGTTCTTGCAATCTCTTAGCCAAACCTAGTTGCTCAAATATTATCATGGTGTAAAAGAAAGTAAAGCCCAGTACTAGCAGAAAATATACTCCCCAATAGACTAACCCCAATGGAAGGGTAGCGCCGGGATTAAAAACATGCGCTATTGTGTTAGCAAAATTCGGGGATGTCGGACTGGCAAAATAGCTAGCAATCGTTGCCGGAAGTGTCATCACTGCAATGGCAAAAATAAGAGGAATCATCCCCGCTGTATTTACCCGGAGGGGAATATAAGTTGAACCTGATTGTCGATACATGCGCCCGCTGCGAAAAGTAGTGCGGGCATACTGCACAGGGATACGGCGATGAGCTTCAATGAACGCCACTATAAATACCAGAGTACCCAAACCAAGTATAATGAAGGTAATTAACCCCAGAGGGTTTTCCATTGATAGGAAACCTTTCCCAAGTATGTCAGGGAATCCAGCTACGATACCACCAAAAATTATCAATGATATCCCATTCCCAATGCCTCTCTCAGTAATCAATTCACCCAACCAGACGAGAAACACAGTGCCAGCAGTCATTGATATTACTACAGTGGCAACAGTTAGCGGGTCAAGCTCCATCACAATACCCTGTCCCCGCAGTATGGCCAGCATACCATAACCTTGCAAAGCCGCCAGAGGTATTGTTAAGAGATGGGTAATGCGGTTAATCTTCCGTTGTCCAACTTCCCCTTGTCGAGATAGAGCTTGAAGATTAGGAATGACCGGGACTAATAACTGCATAATTATCGAAGCAGTAATGTAAGGATAAACTCCCATAGCAGCAACGCTGAACCTTCTCATAGCACTGCCGCTAAATAGGTCGAGCATACCAAAAAGTTGGTTTTGCTCAAAAAGCTGACTCAGGGCAGCAACATCGATGCCGGGCAAGGGAACATGAGCTACAAATCGAAAAACCACTAAAATGCCCAAGGTAAAAAGAAGCTTTCGCCTCAAGTCTGGCAACATGAACATGTCTTTCATTGCCTGGAGGAGACGTGACTGAGATTCCCTACGCTGCACCTAAATCTCCTTTACTTCACCACCAGCGGATAGTATTTTTTTTCGTGCAGTAGCAGATAGCTTGTCAGTTTTCACAAACAATGAGTGATGTACATCACCGGTGCCCAAAATCTTAACAGGATGCTTTAGTGACCTAATTAAGCCTGCCTCAAAAAGCTTTTCCTTGGTGACCTCAGAGCTAGGAGGGAATATGTTCAGCTTACCTACATTCACAATGCTGTATTCCTTTTTGAAGGCATTAATAAAACCTCTTTTTTCCGGCAATCGTTTTATAAGAGGCAATTGCCCACCTTCAAAGCCAAGACGTACCTTACCTCCAGAGCGCGATTTTTGTCCCTTGCACCCCCTTCCCGAATAGGTGCCATGCCCACTACTGTTCCCTCTCCCAACACGCTTCCTTTTGTGTCTAGCACCTATTGATGGTCTTAACTCATCCTGTCTCATTTTGCTCGTCCTTCACAACCTTTTCTGGCTTCCTCAGACTTGCCAAAGCAAGTATTGTTGCCTTGGCTGTATTGATTCGATTAGAACTTCCCAGGGATTTGCTAAGAATGTCCCCTATACCTGCCAATTCAAGCACTGCTTTAACCGTACTATTAGCAATCAAGCCGGCACCCGGCGCTGCTGGCTTCAGTAAAATCTTAGACGCACCAAATTTGGCCAGAACTTCGTGAGGAATGGTACTATCCGCAAGTGGAACCTCAATCAACTCGTTTTGTGCCGCTGTGTTAGCTTTGCGAATTGCCTCGGGAACACCGATGGCTTTACTCGACCCTACTCCAACATGCCCATTGCTATCACCAACCACCACCAAAGCCCTGTAGCGAAGACGACGACCACCTTTAACCACCTTAGTTATACGGTCAATAGCTAGTAGCCTCTCGTTAATCTCTAGCCCCGAGGGGTCAATTTTAGCTAGTTCACCAATTACCTTAGTAACTGCTTTCACTCTAGTAACCTTAAAATTCCAATCCAGCTTGC
>DAOUSX010000041.1 GCA_030627025.1 Dehalococcoidia bacterium | reverse complement strand
GGGTTAACAAAGCGATGATAATGTTCAATAGAGGAAGTCGAACCACTTCTTAAAAGTTGCTATAACAACAGGATTTAGTCGCTCCTATTCCCAATATGGTATGATAGGTCATCGAAAAGAGGAGGCAACTAATGAATTGGATTAGTGCTAAAACTGAAAAGTTTAGGCAGGTACCGGATCCTTACTTCTCCCTGATCGTCACCGCTAAGTTTCTCGTTGGGGTGGGCTTAGGTGTGCTATTGGCTACCTGGTTGCCAGTATGGACTTGGTGGATATTTATTATTGTAGCTTTGGTAATAGTTATTCCCAGTGTTAGAATTGTTCTTAGCAAGTGACGTTCCAGCTCAAAATAAAGCTATCCAATAAGTTATCCAGATGATAATTCATTGAGACCTTCATATATCTGCGTAGAAAGAGCCACTTCCGTCACATTATGGCTAGCAGACGCTAGTATTGCATAGTAATATTGAACATTCTGACGGAATGTGCAATCCCCTCTGTTTCACACCACACAGCAATGAAAATTCATAGGCGTGGAGATTAAACTACTCATAACCTCTCTTCTCAAATGGGGTTGATTCTGCCACAGTGAGGGCACTTAATTTTAGATTGCTTGAACTTGGGTGGGAGCCTCAACTTCGTGCCACAGGCACAGTTAATGGTCTTATAGCTGCTGAGCTGCCACAATACCGCTGAGGTGTCGCGAGCACGTTGAATCTGGTCCGGTTCCCCTTCTCCTGCCTCTGGTGTCGCGGCCCGTAGCGGAACTGGCTCCACGGTGGTCAGAGCAGATCTGGCAATAACTCCCTTGTCGGCCTTGTGAACCTGGCGGTAGGATTGGTCGTAGTTGGCAAAGGAGGCTCCCCCTGCCATTGAACGCAGGATACGTATTCTCTCTGAAATAGGTGGGTGGGTACTGGTGAGGTTGCTGGCACGCATGCCTTTCTTACGGAAGGGATTGATGATATACATTGGCGCCGTTGCCTTATTGGCCGATTTTAGCTGGCAGGTTGAAGCGGCCAGTTTTTCCAGCGCTGAGGCCAGTCCCTCGGGGTATCTGGTATACAGGGCTGAAGAAGCATCGGCCAGATATTCCCTCTTCCTGGAGATAGCGAAGTAGATAAACTGGGCCATAATCGGCGCCAGTATGATCAAGACGATGCAGACGGCAAGAATTATTAGCTGACCTGACCCGCCTTCCGATGAGGAACTCCTTCTGCCTCCAGCCATGCTGCTGAAGAACAGTAATCGCGTTGCATACCAGGCCAGAATGACGATCGTACCGAGAAGGACACTGCTCATAGCCATTAGTAGCACATCACGGTTCTTTATGTGGGATATTTCGTGCCCGATGACACCCTAGAGTTGATCGCGGTTGAGTTTTTGCAGCAGTCCAGAGGTGATGGCCACGGCTGCCCGATTGGGGTCTCGCCCGGTGGCGAAGGCGTTTAGTGACGGGTCATCGATGATATAGATATCGGGCATCTTCTCCAGCCCCGAGGCAATCTTCATCTCTTCAACTACGTTGTAGAGACGCGGGTGGTCATCGCGGCTGATCTTTTTCGCCCGTGACAGCGCCAGCAGGATGTTGTTCCCCCGGAAGAAGGCGACCAGACTCATCACTCCCCATACCACCAAAGCGATAATCAGGCCCCCGATGCCACTGCCAAAGAAGTACAGCCCCAGGAAGTAACCGACTAGGAGCAGCAATAACCCCATCCCGGCTACCAGTATTGTTGATCTTATCTGGTTAGACCTTATCTGTTCCCACATAGACTACAACATACCTGGTTAGGTGAAGCTGACCTTGGGTGCCTCTCTCTCCCCAGCTACGCTAACCTCAAAGAATTCGCTTGCCTTAAAGCCAGTCATGCTGGCTACCACGTTGGAGGGAAACATCTGGGTCCGGTTGTTATAGCTGAGGACTGAATCATTGTAGTACTGGCGGGAAAAGCTTATTTTGTTCTCGGTGGAGGTGAGTTCCTCCTGAAGAGCCAGGAAGTTCTGATTGGCTTTGAGGTCGGGGTAATTTTCAACTACAGCGAGAAGCCCGGCCAAAGCAGAGCTTAACTCAGTCTCAGCCTTAGCCCGTGCGCTTGGTCCGGAGGACGCTGCCTGTTGGGCAAGGTTGCGGGCTTTGGTTATGGCTTCTAGTGTCTCCCGCTCGTGCTTCATGTAGCCTTTGACCGTTTCGATAAGGTTGGGAATCAGGTCATGTCGTCTCTTTAGCTGGACATCAATCTGTGCCCAAGCGTTCTTTACCTGATTGCGCAGCCTGACCAGTCTGTTATAGGTCGCAATGAATAGGATGATAAGAATGACGACAACGCCAACAATGATGTACCATGTCATAGAACACCTCCTAAGCGATTTGCACCTAGTTTACTCTAGAGAGGATTCTCCTGTCACTCGTGTCTGTCCTCCATAGTTCACTCCATGGGCTTGAATACTTCTCCCAAGAAAGTGATGACCTCTTGCTGAGAACGTGTTTTTTCTGACGGTTTCTTGGCCAGCTGTCTTGTCAGTTGACCAAGCTCGCCACCGTCAAACCACAGTCCGTCTCCTCGTTGGCAGACATCAATCAATATTCCACGTTCTTGACCTATGCCTGTTTTCTTCATTTTCTGACCACAGATCGGACACTTCCGCTTCTTCTCTGATGATTCGGCTTCTTCGGAACTGAGGATGTTGCTGAGGAACACATTCTGGCTCTCTAAGTTTATGGGCTCCAGCAATAGCTCAAGCTCACCAGAATCAAACCATACGCCCTGACAGTTAGTACAATAATCAAGCTCAATCTTGTTGTACTCAACAACTATCATATCGCTCTTACAGGTAGGGCATATCATGGCAGCCGCACCTCATAGTGGTTAACCGAATCGCGGTTATTTTGCATTTATATTCGCTCTCATTCCCGACCTCATTATACCCCAGCGTCTGAACATTGAACAATCCGCTAAATTGTGCAGTTTGCTAGTTAGATAAGTCCGGGAAATCCCTGGCAGCATGCTCATTACGGCTTTATTCCCCGCCTAGGTCCGCTTCAAGCGTCGAGGTGAAATCCTGATATTTTGCCTCTCTTAGCACTTGGAAGAACAAATCATAGCTTTCTGGAGATACAAACTTGAAGTAATATCGATGCCTGATGCTTGCCGGGAGCAGTTTGCGGTTGTCACCTATCTATCTGAACGAGAGCACCTTGTGTATTTGTTTGCTATGTTGGTGTCCTCTATCTTATTTCAAAGTTGTAGGGGAGCGGGTCTAGGGCTTGCTCCTACTTTTAGTCGCCTGGATTCAAGATGAGCCTGTTAACGGTAGCTGACTCGACTTGCTCCCGTGTCCAGAGCATAGGATAATATTCCATGTTGCACCACAGGTCAATCATGTCGTCATAGTGCTGACTGTAAGGATGGCCGCTCTCACCGGTAGTATGAACGGTGACGCTTTGTGTGAAGTCACCAACGTCAACGATCATGCGCATGGATGGTAAGCTGGACACGGTGAAGTCACCGGAACTGACAGTCCACCGATTTGCATTAATGGTCTCTGTGCTGCCGCTGGTGGCAAATGGACCGCGATTGACGATATTCTCAATCAGACCAATGCCGCTCAATCCAAGCGGGTTACTGACGAAGGTTGCAGTATGTAACTCGCTCCATCTCCAATCATTGCGATTTTCACCAAGCGCAGCAATCGTGTTGGCGTAACCTTCACGGAATGAGCGAACCAGAATGTCGTCGCGGGTTTCAACTACATTCTCTGTCGTAATATCGTCCCACCAGGCGTTGTCAGGTTCTTCCATCAGCAAAAACGTAGCCCACATTTCCCTGCTATCACCATCCGGTTGTACCTCTTCACCTAGCTGGTCGCTATACAGGTTGTCCACCAATTTTGCCCAGAACTCGGCGTACAGTGCAGCTTGCGGGCTATCCGCATTGCATTGACAGTCCCATTCAAGCAGCCAGTCGCGAGCTTCAGCCAGCTCGGTATCAGCGAACTGCAAGCTGGCGAGGTAAGGCATCAGTTCTTCGGCGCTAATTAGCTTATTGTCGCCCTGAATAGCCTGGAAGCTGGCAATGGTATGTGGCGCCTTTTCTTTCAGCAGCTCAACAATCCGTTGCCCACGATAGCCGTAGTTCCATTCGTGGCTGATGACGTAGTTTCGTCCCTCGCCCAGTTCCTGGGCCAGCTGGTCATAGTACTCCAGGGGAACAAGTGCCTGGTTGGCGGTGACAATATAGCCACGTTCTGGGTTGAGGACACGGGGGAGGTCATCGTATGGGATGAAGCCCTGCCATTCAAACTCGTCTGTCCAGCCCGGGACGGGAAGGAGCCCGCTGTGATTTTCAGCGCGGATGGGAATGCGGCCAGGCGTCTGATAGCCGATGTTACCTTCCACGTCGGCATAAACGAAGTTCTGCGAAGGAACATCCCAGTACTGGAGCGCTCCGCGGAATTCTTCCCAGTTAGTTGCTTTGTTAAGCTTAACAATCGCCTGCGTGATCGTGCCTGGGTCTAAAGCCGTCCAGCGCAATGCCACCGGGTCTTCATTGTTGAAGCCAGGGATTCCACCGGTTTCTTCGTTTATCTGATTATCGTTGATGATTGGCCCGAGGTGCGTTTCACGAACCTGGATGGTGATTGGTTCTTCGCCGTCTCCGAAGTGAATGGTTTCCTCGTATAGGGTCATATCACGCCATTCGCCATTCCACTCGTACTGGAGTGGATTATCAGGATTGACACGAATACGATACAAATCGAATACATCCGGGCCAACGTTGGTCACCCCCCAGGCAATAAAGTTGTTGTGGCCGATGATGATTCCAGGTGAAGCTGCGAAGGTAAACCCTGCTATGTCCTGAGGAGATTCTCCGTTGGCGGGTTGGCAGTGCAAGCCGATTTGGTACCAGATTGATGGCATCTGAATGCCCAGGTGAGGGTCATTGGCCAGCAGCGGCATGCCGCTCGCCGTCATGCTGCCGCTGACTACCCAGTTATTGCTGCCAAGGCCTGAGCTATCACCGGAAGTCAGGTGCGTGTCCAGGCAGATGTTTTCGATGGGCAACGTATCAACTTCAGGAGGCACGGTGGTGTTGTTAACCTGGCTGGTGAGAGTTGATGCTGTTATGGGCAAATCTTCTGGTTGGATGATGGTAGGCTTTTCACCGAACGGCCATGGAGTCGTTAGCCATTGGTCAGTCATTTCCTGGCCGAGGAGTTCATAGAGGGTGGAGCGGAGTTCCTCCTTGCTCCCTCTGAAACCTAACTCCCATGCCATTACCTTAGCAAATGTTAGCGAGTCAACAAGCGTCCACGGTTCGATTTGGATGTCGATGCCTGTTAGTCCAAGGATGCTGTATTCTAGAGCCAGTTCGCCGGGGTCACGGCCCATAATATAGGCGTTGACGCCATCGGTGAAGGCCTGAGCATGGGCGAGGGCCTCATGGTCATAGTTTGCTACTTCCTGTTCTGCTACATGCCGCCAGCCAAGGCTGCGAAGAAAAATGTCTGCGGCAAGCAGGTCGCTATTTTTGCCAACTAGCTCCTCGATTGTGCCGCTCCCCACGTGCCGAAAGAACTCCATCTGCCACCAGCGGTCCTGGGCTTGCGTGTATCCCTGGGCGAAGAACAGGTCATGCATGTTACTGGCGTAGATGTGCGGAATCCCCCACTCGTCACGCAGGATTTCCACTGTGTCGTTCAGCCCGGCTGCTCTTAGCTCTCCGTCGTGCTGTGGCAGCGGGGCTCTGGTCAAATTGTAGAACCAGGTATAGCCACTGATAAGAGCTAGTACCACAACAACAGGTAAAACAATTCGAATAACCTTCTTAGTACGACTTCCTTTCATCTCAACCTCTTTTTAACCATAAGGGTGGAATGCAACCATTATACCACCCTTCGTCTCCTATCAAGTGTCACCTGTCTATCTGAACTGGAGCATTGTATGGTTGCCGGGTAAAGGTTGCGGCACGGACGAGTTTATGGAGCTCATATCCTTCAGCGACAAGAAGACTGGGAAACCACGCCAGGCATGGAAGTGCCAAGCCTGCAACAAGTGATACTGGCCCAAGGACAGGAGAGGGCGTTGAGCCCCTTCCCATTGTAAAAATATTTTTGCAAAAGTGGGATTGTCCCACTTGACAAACGGTCCCACTATGATAAAATATGTGTATACGTAGATAGTAAAGGAGTAGATGCATGGCAATCATAATAAAGGATGAGGAATTAACAAGGATACCTGGGAACGTAAAACCAGATTCCAAAAAGAGAGTAGTTTTGCCCAGTTTCTTGGTGGGGGAAGACATCACTTACCATATCTACAGCAACAGCGTGGGGCAAATTGTACTAGACCCTCAAGTGACAGTCCCTGCGTCAGAAGCTTGGCTATTCAAGAATCCCGATGCTATTGCATCAGTTCGGAGGGGTCTTGCTGAGGCTGCACAGGGCAAGGTGTCTAAGGTTGACATCAGCACTTTATAGGGTCTTGAGTCTTGTTTGAGCTAGAATGGACAGATGAGGCAAAGGCAACTTATAAATCACTTCAGGATAACCCATCGGATAAAGCTCGCTACAAAGCCGTTAGGAAAACCATAAAATTTCTAGCACGAAATCCTCGCCATCCCAGCTTAGAAACTCACCCCTGCATGAGTTTAAGTGGGCCAAATGGGGAAAAGGTATTTGAGGCATATGCGCAACAGAAGACACCAGCGGCGTATAGACTATTTTGGTATTATGGCCCATCTAAGGGGAAAATAACCATTTTCGCAATTACTCCTCACCCATAATTGCTTGAGTGTGATTACTTCCCCTACCTTGCCGCAGCCGCCCTCTTAGCAATCTCTCTGCGTTCTTCCGGTGATAGCTTCTCTGCTCTAGCCTTACCGCCCTTCAACCAGCCACGTCAAGCCTGGAAATGCCAGGCCTGCAACAAGTGGCATTGGAACGGCAACGGGAGGGGGCGCTGAGCCCCTTCTCATCTCTTCTATTTAAGGTTGCCGGGTAAAGATTGTGAATTCAATTTCGTTCTGGTTCTTCACAAATATCCCTTACTTTCTTAAGCTCAAGAAATCCGCATTGTATTTCTCAATCAGTCCTTCATCGGCGAAGCTGAAGTATCGGCTTACTCTCCCTCTAGATTCGCTTCAAGCGCTGAGGTGAAATCCTGATATTCGCCCTCTTTTAGCACTTGGAAGAATAAGTCATAGCTTTTCAAAAGAGGGATTTAACCCTTTCATGGATGGCAGGGTTAACAATCTGACGTTTCGTTCAATTCAGAGAAGGAGAAGTCTCTGCTACAGGAAGTGATACAACCTTTTTCCAACCTTTGAAGGTCAATCTTCAACGCTTGACCGGCTGACCTTGATTTAAGTACTGCCTACTGTTAAACTTGCGATAGGCTAAAGATGTTCGCAAGTTTTCAGCAGTACACGTGTTGTGGGAAGGTAAAAGCTAGTGACTACCGGCTCCGGGACATTTGACAAGTACCTGTCCATTACCGAACAGATAGAGAAACAGCAGCAACTGGAAGGCGTAGCAAGCGGACACAACACTCCCATTAGCACGCCAATCGTGGCTAAAGCGCACACCCCCATCTATACTATGCACCGCTTTTTTGCTCGCCGACCTTATAACGTTTTCGAGACTCTGGTTAAGCACTACACTGATCCTGGTGATATTGTTCTGGACCCCTTCATGGGCGGTGGT
>DAOUSX010000184.1 GCA_030627025.1 Dehalococcoidia bacterium | reverse complement strand
TGAGGGAGCAAAGCGACCGAAGAATCTCGCTCAGGACAGGCTCCGCGAAGCAAGGACATTTCCTGTGCGGCTTCTCCAGCCAGGTCGACACCGGCGATATAGAGAGCTCCAGCTTTATCGGGGGAGCGTAGCCTTTGATGGCTTCCAATCATCTGAGCTATTTGCTGGCGGGATAGAAACCTTCCGCCGCCTTTGATGGGCAACAAGGCATATTGAGTCCTGAATAGCGGATGGTCTTCGCCAAGCCTTTCCCTCTCCTGAATAACATATCTGCCATAATCCTGGTTGTATCTGGCTATTTCCTGCCAGTCATACCTGAAGTGCCGTTTTATCCCGTCTATTCTTTCCAGCTCCAGGTTATTCTGCTTTATCTCCTCCAGCAAGGTGCCCTCATCCCAGGTTGTGCCATAATGGATGCAGGTAATATTGGTGGCTGAACCCATAGGTCGGAACTCCTTGTCGTATTTTTCTTTCGCGACGTCCTGCGATTCGTCAATTTCTAACAGGATATCAGCGGTGTGTCCTACCACTGAAGATGATTCCTCCGCCGATAAGAATACCGCTTTGGCTTCACCTAGCTGAATGATGTATCCCATTTGTGAGTGGTATAATCCATTGAAGCCAAAGTCATCGAGTCTGTCCTTTAACCTGGTCATGGAGATTATCGTCTGTGGTTTGAAGGTGGGGGAGCATTTAATCAAGTTTCCGCCTCGAGCCATGTAAAGAGTGAGCAAAAGCAATTCCAGATGGGCTGATAGTTCGTTTTTCCCTCCCTGTCGGGCAATCTCCACTGAAAAGGTCAAGCCTCTGTGGCTCTGGATGGAGTTGAGCACTGCTTTAGCAACTTCTTGTTGATAGGGTCTTAATTTCATGAAGGCTAGAGTTTCTTCACCCCGATGTTTATCCCCAGGGGTAAAGCAACCTCGGTGAGCACCTTGGCAATGGCTTCCTTAAGCGAGTTCTTTTGCTCCTTGCTGATTTGGTATCTGATCTTGACCAATCTGGCTATGGTATTGGCTGCCTTGAGATGGAGGTCGATTCTCTGTGGCTGATCCTTCGCTAATTCCTTGAGTTTAAGCCTGAGTAAAGCGATTTCATCGTCAACGCCTTGTATCTGGTAGGCTTCGTCTAGCTCTAGCTTCTCTGCTTCCTGTAATGCTTTGGAGTAAAACCCACGGTGGTCACCCTTGCAGGCGTCTTTTCCTGTTCCTTCTGGCATGACAGTTTCGTAATTCTCTGGAGTTTACTGAGTCCTTAGTTTTCTCCTGTGTTGCCTTTATCAAGCCATAGACAAGGACATGCGCAGCGAGATTGTAATCTTGGTTATCCAGTGCTATTTTTAATAGCTTCACCGCTGGCTATTTTAGCACCTGTGTTCTAGAAAAGCAACAGGATTTTGGCACCTTTTACGACACTACCCTGTCCTGCCAAATTCCCTTTCCAATTGATGTGAGGTGAGCTGAATCATGGTTGGTCTGCCGTGAGGGCAGGTGCGTGGTTGATTTGCTTGCTCCAGCTGTCTTATTAATTCCGTCATTTCCTCATTGCTTAGCTGCTGTCCTGCTCTGATAGCGCTATGGCAAGCGAGTGATTGAGCTATTTTCTCCTCCCATGAAGTTACATCTTCTTTGCTATCAAGATTGCTGAATAGTGTGCTCATTACCTCGTCAAGGTTTGCTCTGGTGGCTAATGCCGGTATGGTTCGTATTAAATAGCTCCTGTCACCGAATGGCTCGATGTCAAAGCCAAATTGAGCCAGCATATCTTTATTGGTCCTGAGGATTTCCTCCTCTCTGGGATTAAGCTCTATGGTTATTGGTTCAAGCAAGCCTTGAACCTCGACTTCCTGTGTCGACCATTGGGCTAATACTCTTTCATAAAGTATCCGCTCATGTGCTGCATGTTGGTCAACAAGGTAAAGCCCTTCGGGACCTTCGGCAGCGATGTATGTGTTGCTTAGTTGTCCAATGACATGCAAAATAGACAGGCTGAGAGTGGGTAAGGGGGTAGCGAAGGTCGGTTCTTTATCGCTCACCATTGGGAAGCTTCGTTGCCGATAGGGACCGGTCATCGCAGGCATGGCTATCGGTTTTGCCATGGATGCTTTTCTCAGCGCTTCCCCTACTGCCTTTTCCACAGTAGCGAAGACAACTTGTTCATGGTGGAACTTCACCTGGGCTTTGGTAGGGTGAACGTTGATGTCGATCTCCCTGCCTGGCAGTGATAGATTAAGTATTACTAAGGGATGCCTGCCTTCCATCAGTAAGCCGTGATAGGCTTGCTCGGCTGCCTTGGTTAATAATGGACTGCGTATCCAGCGGCGGTTTACGAAGAAAGTGAGATAGCTGCGATTGGTTCGATTTAGTGACGGCGGACTAACCAGTCCATTGACTCTGGCAAAAGCGTTCTCTTCCTCCACCTCTAACATCCTCTGAGCTACCTCTAACCCATATACTTGGCTGACCACGTTCCGTAAATTTCCATCGCCCTGGGTGAATAAGTTATTTCGTTTATCGGTAACCAGGCTGAACCTGACTTCAGGGAAGGCAAGAGCATATTCATTCAGTAAATAGGAAATGTGGCTATTTTCCGTAGCTGCTGATTTGAGAAACTTGAGGCGTGCCGGGAGATAACGAAACAGTCGGCGTATCACCGCAGTTGTTCCTTGCTGTCTGGCGCGACTTTCCCTGGCAACTATCTCTCCCTTTCTCAAACACATGTAGCTACCGATTGGCTCTGAAGATGCTCTGGTGAGGATTTCCACTTCAGCTACAGCAGCTATGCTGGGTAACGCTTCACCACGAAAGCCAAGGCTGGAGATATCTTCCAGGTCAACTAAGTCAGCGATCTTGCTGGTAGCATATCTATGAAAGGCGAGCTCTACCTCCGAGGCGGGAATGCCAGTCCCGTTATCGCTTACCTTGATTAACTCTATTCCGCCGCTATGCGCTTCAACATTGATCTCATTGGCTCGAGCATCAAGCGAGTTCTCCACCAGTTCCTTGACTACTGAAACCGGTCTCTCAATTACTTCACCAGCAGCTATCTTCGAGACGACCTGTGGAGGGAGAACTTTGATCGGCATTATCTAAATTTTACACGGTTTCGTGTATTCTGTCAATAG
>DAOUSX010000108.1 GCA_030627025.1 Dehalococcoidia bacterium | reverse complement strand
ATGACCACTGAGGAACGGCACAATCCACGCATCATCAACGGTAGTCGAAAGCATCGAATCGCTCGGGGGAGTGGTACTACACCTCAAGACATTAACCAAATGCTTAATCAATTCTACCAGATGCAGAAACTGACCAAGTCGCTAATGCGGGGAAAATCACCCAGTAATATGACCAGTATGTTTGGTATTCCCTTCAAGTAGACTCATTCGAGATAATCCCTAAGCTTTCTACTATATTGGGGATGACGCAGCTTACGCAAAGCTTTAGCCTCGATTTGGCGAATTCTCTCCCGGGTCACACTAAACACTTTGCCCACCTCCTCCAGTGTTCGAGGATGCCCATCTTGAAGCCCAAACCTGAGCTGGATCACCCTCTTCTCTCGCTCATTGAGTTCATCAAGTACCCTATCTATTTGCTCTTTCAGTAGCTGTTGTGAGGCTATCTCAGTTGGTGCTGGGCTAGCCCGATCTTCAACAAAATCACCAAGCCGACTATCCGCATCTTCGCCTACAGGTGTCTCCAAAGATACAGGCTCATGGTGAAACAAATCTATAATTTCTTCTACTCTTTCAGGAGTTAAATTTAGAGAATCAGCAATTTCCTTATAGCTTGGTTCATGCCCATATTCTTGGGTTAGCTGGCGGGTTGTTCGCAACAGCTTATTGATCGTCTCCACCATGTGTACCGGGATGCGGATGGTACGGGCTTGATCAGCTATAGCTCTAGTTATTCCTTGCCTGATCCACCAAGTAGCATAAGTGCTAAATTTGTAACCCTTTCTATACTGAAACTTCTCTACAGCCCGCATAAGGCCAATGTTCCCTTCTTGAATGAGGTCAAGAAAGGACATACCGTGTCCAATATACTTCTTGGCAATGCTGACCACCAACCTCAAATTAGCTTCGGTAAGGTGCTTTTCCGCCCGCTCAGCTTCTTTCTTCACCTCATCAAAGTAAGCCCTGAACTGACCAGCATCACGCTTGAGATGGGAGACAAATTCCTCCTTAGCCAGCAGAGCTTTTATCCCTTTAAAAGTAATCTTCTTCCCAATTACAGTCAATGATTGTGGCGGCAAAAGGGAACTGCTTAAGGAAAGTTCCACTATGGCTTCTACTGCTGAATCTCTCTTACCCGTCTCTTGAGCAACTGCCTCGGCTAACCCCGGGTCAATTTCATTATCAATGGCAGCACGGAATTCAGGGTTGGTTATCATTCGTATCACATTATCTGAATAATGAATGCCTACATGCTTTCCAACAACCTTGACAATGGGGTAAGCTCGGGATAACCGAGAAAGCAAGTAAAGCACCGTATCAACTTCTGAGGGATATCGTCCCTGTTTATTAAAATAATTATCCTCAAATTTAACTAAGTACCTGCCTCGCTCTACCAGGCTTGCTAGGGTTTTTTCCTGAGCAGCCTTTAGTAGCTTTACCCTACCGATTTCGTGAAGATACATACGAGTTGAATCATCAATTATTTCATGCTCTTCTAAACCTATCTCCGATCTAGCCCCTTCGGGGATTACTGCAACAGCATTCTCTTCAGCTCCCTCCTCAGCAACACATGGCTCTTCCTCAGACCCTTCATCCTCATTATTTACATTAGTCACTTCGCTCTTACCAAAATCCATAAATTAACCTCAGCTTGTTCTTCCTGCTTTCGACTGCTTGATGAGAATTTCTCTGATTCTTTGACTGGAGGCTATTCCTTGTTCTTCCAACTTGGCAAGCTCGGCATCAATGCCCTGCGTCTCCCTCTCAAGATTAAGTATTGCTTCCTTCTTAGCTTCTAAACTCCTGGAATGCCTCTCTTGCAACCGAAGAACACAATCAGTCAGTTCACGCTGTCTATCAGCTTTCTGAGCCTCAGGCGGAAAAGTTTTATTCAACAAATAGTTTAAATGTTCTAATAAGTTCGTGTCAAGTTTCTCTTTGAGTTCAGAAATGCTTTGAGATTGTTGCCACTTATTAAACAGTTCGCGATTCTCTGTGTATACGAAAAACTCCGGTGTTAATTCCTGCACTACGTCACGATATTCAGGATGCTGAAACAATAATGCTAAACAAATTTCTTCGATCGGACTTGATGCGAGTTGACGGGAAAGACGCGAGTGACTCACTTCAAGCAATTGCTTGCTTTTCGTGACACGCATCTTCTTTAACGCTGCCATCAATGTGGGGCTATCCAATTTCAACAGATGTGCCATCTTTTGTACATATTGAGCTTGCCTTATAGGATCCTTTACTTCATAAAGCAAAGGTAATAACTTCTGTATTGCCAACGATTTGTCTTCAGCTTTGTTGAAATCGACTTTGCTTACCACTGCCTCAAGAGCAAATTCCAATATGGGCAAAGCTTGAGTTACCATGCCCTGCCAAAGCTTTGGGGTTTCAATTATTACTTCAGCAGGGTCTTTACCTGAGGGCAAAGGAATAACCTTTATTTCAGCGGCAAGCATACCTTCGCATCTAACCAATCCCGACCATAGCGGCACTGGAATCACTTTTCTATCCAAAGAACGAGCTAGTATCTCCCCACTCCGCAAGGTAGCTTCCTCACCAGCCATGTCCGCATCGAGGGCTAAAGTTATATTCTTGGTTAGCCTTTTAAAGATATTCACTTGCTTCTCGGTTAAAGCAATTCCCATGGAGGCAACCACATTCTGCCAACCATTTTGATGAGCTGCGAGGACATCCATATAACCTTCCACAATTATGGCTAAATCTTCCTTTCTGATAATGTCCT
The DNA here is from genome assembly GCA_030627025.1 of Dehalococcoidia bacterium. Classification (GTDB taxonomy): domain Bacteria; phylum Chloroflexota; class Dehalococcoidia; order GIF9; family AB-539-J10; genus CG2-30-46-19. The sequence continues at coordinate 1,924 of DAOUSX010000108.1, read as the reverse complement.
TAGCTTTATCAATTCCATAAAAGTTACTTCCCTTATCAAAAAGGAGTGTCTGCGGGGAGTTGGTATACTTAGGTTGAGAGTCATCCAATACTCTGGCACCAAAACCAATAACACGACCCTTGGTATCCCGTATGGGAAACATCAACCGATTGCGAAACCTATCATAGCTTCCCCCATCTTCTTTCTCTATTATCAAACCGATATCAACCAGGTCTTTTTGTTCATAACCCTTATTAATCAAAAAATCTTTACCTGCCTCCCAATCATCGGGGCTAAAACCAAGCCGGAACTTCCTGATGGTCTCAAGAGTGATTCCCCTGCTATTAAGATAACTTTTGGCTCTCTCACCTGCCGTGGTATTTAGTAATAAGTGATGATAATATTCACTTATAACCTCATTAATCCCAAATAATCTCTCTGTTTCCTTATCCTTAGCTTTCTCTGCTTCTGTAGGTTCACTTAGAACTATACCAGCCCTTTGAGCCAGAAGAGGAAGAGCCCGACCAAAATCGACTCCTTCCTTCTTCATAATGAATGCGAAAACATCGCCCCCAGTATTACAGGCGCCAAAACAATGCCAGGTCTGTTGATCTGGGAAAACGAAAAAGGAAGGATTTTTTTCGCTGTGAAATGGACATAATGCCTTAAAATTACGCCCCGCTTTCCGCAAAGGCACGTAATCAGAGATTACTTCTACAATGTCTACCCTTTGTTTTACATCATTGATCACGCTCATCGGGATATTTCCTCAGCCAGGTGTGATGCATATTGGTCAGTCATCCCGGCAATATAATCAGCGACTTTGCGCTCTTTGCCATCATTCAATAGGGCAAATTCTCGAGGCAGTTTGTCCTCATGTCTCAGAAAATAAGAATACAGCAGCTGCATCGCTTTCTTTGCCTTCTTAGCCCCTTCACTTTCTAAACTAGGGCGATATACTTTGTCAAACAAGAACTGCCGCAATTCATTGGTAGCCTGAAGCACACTCAGATTCATGCCTATACCTGGTTCCCCCACCCCACCTTTCCCACTGACTACCCAGGAATAGCTTACAATATCACAAACCAAGGTGTTGATCCGCTGCGAACGCCTAGTGCCTAGAATAGCTATCGCTGAATTAGGTAGATCGTTTTCAGTAACAAGACCAGCCCTTATAGCATCATCAATGTCATGGTTAATATAAGCTATCACATCAGCTATCTTGCACACCTGCCCCTCCATAGTGCCAACATCTATCCATCCTTCCCCTAAGATATCAATCTGACCTTTAGAATGATTAAGAATGCCATCTCTTACTTCCCAACAAAGATTGAGCCCATATCCATCATTTTCCAGGAAATCAATCACTCGCAGGCTCTGTTCATTGTGCTTGAACCCTTCAGGACATAGCTCATTTAAAATTTCCTCACCTATATGACCAAAAGGGGTATGCCCCAAATCATGTCCCAAGGCAATGGCTTCAGTTAGATCTTCGTTCAAATTCAAAGCCCGTGATATGGTCCTAGCAATTTGAGAAACCTCCAGGGTATGAGTTAGCCTAGTTACATAGTGGTCTCCTAGGGGAACGATAAACACTTGTGTCTTATGCTTGAGCCGTCGGAAGGCCTTGCAATGGATGATGCGGTCGCGATCACGCTGAAAGCAAGTCCTTATCGGACATGGTTTCTCCCACCTCATCCTGCCACGACTATCCCTACTTTTAGCGGCATAAGATGAAAGAGCTTCTTCTTTTCGCTCTGTTTGCTCCCGTATACCGAACCCATCGACCATTGACATATAATGTTCATAACAAGTTAAAGTAAAAACTCTTATTTTTCAACTGCACTGCTATGCTCTTTCCTCCCTACTTCCTGGCCTTCATTTTCTTTTCCACCTCCGCTACATCCAACCTTGTTTTCAACACCACGTCCGGGTTCAAAGATAT